>JAGGTW010000048.1 GCA_021163585.1 Desulfurococcales archaeon
ATTAGGTGTTTTTGTTGTTTGATTTTGGGCGGGGGTGCCCGAGCTAGGTCAAAGGGGGCGGGCTTAGGCCCCGCTGGCGAAGGCCTGCGTGGGTTCGAATCCCACCCCCCGCACCAAGGCATTCCTGTATAAATGAGTAGTTTTGACCTACTGTAATATAAGTAGTGTATGTAGTTCCTAAAGTTAATTTACTGGATATTACTGAAATTAGTGGGGCTCCTGATGAGTGAGGAGTATACATGCATTTGCAAATGCTACGTAACTGTCGAAGCTTTAGATGCAGAGAAAGCTGAGGAACTAGCTATCATGTGCTTGGAAGAAGGTGAGGGCGACTGCATTGTTGAGGACTGCACGTGTGATTGTGAGAAGTGAGTATCTTTAACCCATCACTATTACGTTTCTCCATTAATTATTTTAAGTAGTACGGTATTCTTTGTGAGGCCTGAAGCCACTATATCAGCTAACCTGAGGGGCTCTGGCAGTGGCGAAACTGTCTGAAGCTTAATTATATAGTTTAATGCCTTACTCACCTCAATATTAACTGTTGATATTCTAATGTCTCTCCAAGGTGTTGGTACCTTAACTGACTTGCTGTAAGTCCTAGATATCACTCCATACCTCTCACGCCAGTCGCTGAAGTGTTTCTTAAGTGCTCTATATATTTTCTCTAAATTTAGGTCATGCTTAAAAATTACGGCTACGGGTATGCCCGTCACAGCACTTAGCTCTTCGGGGTCTATTACGTTAAAGCCAGCAATCGTCACACCATCCTGAAACACTATGTCGGCTACACCAACCCTTCTAACCGCCCTTACCGCTGACTCGGTTCCGTCCAGCCCGTCAACAGTTACTAGCTCTAGCACTAGGTTCTCTACATCACTATTTATACACAGCACAGAAGCTATTAACGTCTTTTTTCTCATTCCCTTGTACTCTATGGGGAAGTACCCGTCATCTATTCCAATACTTCTTAACGAATTCTTCAAGCCTTAAATCACCTGAAAGTGCCTTCAATACTGTTTGAGGTGAGACAGTTAATGCAGCCTGCCTCGTCTTGCCGTAGCGTCCCCTGTTGATTATTCTAGCATTGATTATCCCCAACATATCAAGCTCACTTATTAAGTCACTGACTCTCCTCTGTGTCACTGGCTCGAGCCCCACTTTTCTGCACAGTTCCCTATACTTGACATATAGTTCTCCAGTACTTTCTACCCTACCTTCATTTACGGCGAGGGTAAATAGTATTAGCTTACCATGATAAGGCATAGTCCTTATCACATCTACCACCATGTCCCTCTCCAGCTCCTCGCGTGCTTTCTTAACATGCTCTACAGTAACTCCATCAGCTCCTTCTCGCTCAGCTATTTCGCCTGCAACTCTGAGTAGGTCCAGTGCTCTTCTCGCATCTCCATGTTCTCTGGCAGCAATGGACGCACAGTACTCTATCACGCCATCTTTAATGACTCCGTCCTTAAACGCTAGCTTAGCTCTTTCCCTCAGTATATCACTTAATTGAATAGCGTCATAGGGCGGGAAGACTATCTCTACCTCCCCTAAGCTGGACTTAACCCTCGGGTCGAGCCTCTCCATAAACTTTACATCATTTGTTATACCTATTACAGTTACCTTACCCCTACTCAGCTCGTCATTTACACGAGTTAACCTGTATAGTAAGTCATCCCCTTGCTTTTTAACAAGAAAGTCTACTTCATCTAAGATAACTACGACCACCTTACCTATGATTTCTACGGCTTTAACAACTCTGCTAAACACCTCAGCTGTAGACAGCCCCGTAAACGGTATTTTTATTTTAAGGCTACCTGCAATATTCCTTAAGACCCTGTAGGTGGTGTCCTCGTGCCTGCAGTTAATGTAGGTATAAAGAAATGACACACCCTTAAGCTTGCCAGCGTACTCATTAACCTTCCTAATTACGTACTTCGTCACTGCTGTCTTACCTGTTCCTGTCAGGCCGTAGATAAATACATTACTTGGCCTCTCTTCATTGAGAAGTGGAGCTAGGATATTTGTTAGCTCTTTGATCTGTTCTTCCCTGTGAGGCAGTGAATCAGGAACATAATCAGGTCTTAAAACCTCTCTGTTAGCAAATATGGCTGATGATCTCTTCGCTAGTATATTCAGTATAATGTCATCTAACTTCATTCTCTACTCCCTCCACAAGCACCACAGGTAATTTCTGGCTGTACTAGCTTAAAAGTCCGCTGCGATATAAGCTAACGCTTAGATCCTTCTCAACCTGGTTATTAGGTTAAATATTACTGGTATTACTGTCGATGTAAATAGTGAAACAGCTACGACAGCACTGAATAAGTCTTGAGTTATTATGCCGCGTTCAAGTGCTACTAAAGCAACTGCAGGCTCTATGGACCCCCTCACATTCATCGCCAGTCCCAAGGTTATGGACTGTGCAGGTCTGCTCCAAGGAGCTGACGTTACTGCTACGCCTATAAACTTCCCAGCAAATGCTATGCCTAATATGATCAGTGATAATGGACTAAGGAGTTGGCTCACTAGTGTGTTATAGCCTATGTACACGAAAAATATCGGTATTATGAAGAACTCAAGCACTGTGGACATTCGTAAGACGAATTCCTCAACCCTAACCGTATACATAACTGTAGGGTCATGGACAAGTCTCAGCATTCCGATTATTAGTCCAGCAATGTAGGCACCAAATATCTCGCTTATACCTAATACATGGGCGGCGTAAACCATGCCGAAAAAGATTACTGACGAGAGAAAGAGTAGGTAGTCCCAATTAACAACTAACGGATAAATTAGGCGAGGCACGTACTTTGTCACTAGAGCTATTACGGTCACCGATACTATGAAGAAGCCCATTAGCCTGAGTAATTCATATGATACGTCAGCTATTTCACCTAGGATTGCACCCCTGAGTAGCGACATGAACAAAATCGCTAAGATATCATCTATGAATGAAGACATTACCAGAATCCTTCTGAACTCATCGCTCACCTCGTAGGAGTGCTCAAGCATTACTACAACAATTTCTGTTGCCGTGTTACTGATGGCAATAGCTATTACTAGTGCTGGAAGCAGCTCCAACTTCATGTACGTTGTGAGTAGTACTACAGCGAGGAATATTGTTAGCCCCACACCTCCACACGTTATTACTAAAGACTTACCCAAGTACTCCCTAATGCCCTTGAAATCTACGTTAAGCCCTGTGTAGAAGAGTAGAAAGAAGAACGTTAGAGTGACTAGGTCTTCAGGCATGCCACCACTTATTAGATTCAGAACCGAAGGTCCAAGAATTATCCCAGTTACTATGTAAGCTGTTATAGCAGGTATTTCAAATCTATCTAGGATAAACGCCATTAGTCTTGCGATCAATATTGCTAGTATTAGCTCAATTAACAACTTTCATATTCCCTCAAAGGAAAACGTCCTTCATTTTAATTCTCTGACTTTTAACTTAGATACTAGCGCACCTACTTCCCCTGAGCCTCGGACTCAGCCACTACTTGATCGACGCTGTGTATTACGCCGCCAAGCCTCTCAATAACCTCTCTTATGTCGTCGAAGTCTATGCTCTCGCCCTCAACCGTAATTGTGAGTGTTATTGTTTCGACATCTATTTCATTAACTACTATTGAGACTCTCCTAACTCCATCAAGCTCTGTCAGTGATTGAGCTAGTTCAACTATTGATGGACCCTTCAGTGGTTTTAACACATCAAGAACTAATCTCTTTATAACCAACTTACTTTCCCACCACCTGTATTAATGTCTTAATATAGTATTCTTAAAGATTACTCCTAGTGAGAACAGCTTAGTTTTAACTTAGAAGCTCTACGTCATCTTATTCTCTCCCTATTAACCTTACGTGATGACCAGGAATACCTCCTAATACGTCTTGAGCGTCCAAACCCGCAGGCTGCACAGTATCCCTTAGCTACGTTGTATGCGTGGCGACCACATCTCCTACACCTAATGTGGGTCTTGCCCTTACTCCTCTTACCCATTGAAGGAGTGCCCTTCACTTAAGTCACCCCTTCTCTGCTGGCGAAACTAGAATTACGTTTTCACCGCGTATTATGACAGTTCCTAATTTTTTGGCTTCACCACTGCTGATTTCATCTGCGTCCTCAAGTACTATGTTTAGGTGCTGATCGAAGCTCTTTAATTTCCCTCTTAGTAGCTTGTTACCTCTGAGCTTGACTAGCACGACCGAGCCAAGATTTTCACTTAGCAATCTTTGCGCCGCATCACTCATGTTGTTACTCCCAACACCTTAGAGATTCTTACTTTTTAAAGCTATACGTTAATAGTTAGGGAGGACTACTAATTTTGAGTGAGAGTTTGCGGTACTATCCGCTCAGACGTAAAGATCTAAGTAAATTTAAGAAATTGGTAGAAAGTGAATTCCCCGGGCTTTACGGGCTCGTCAAGGAATGTAAGTTAGGGTATAAGGTAGTTAATGAAGACATCGCATTAATAGCGTTTTCAGACCTACCCGTACTAGCTCAGGTAAAGCGTGAGGTCATTCCCACCTTAGTTGCCGTTAAGTTGAGTGGTATGGATAGCCTTCCATACGCCGTAGTTGATGAGGGAGCAGTCAAGCACTTACTCAATGGCGCTGATGTTATGGCTCCTGGGATAATAGAAGTAACAAGCTTTAGTGTGGGTGATGTGGTCTCAGTGTGGAACCCCAGCAAGACTACACCATTAGTAATTGGGAAGGCACTGATGTCCCCCAATGAAATACTCACTAAGAAACGTGGGAGAGCTATAAGAAACATTCACTACGCAGGCGATAAGGTCTGGAGGCTGACCCTACAATTCATTCAGCAAGTAAAGAATAAGTAGCGAGAAAGAAGAAATAGTTATAACCCCTTTCACAAACCTTACTTTACGGGCCGGTAGCTCAGCTCGGAAGAGCGCTCGGTTGGCATCCGAGAGGTCCCGGGTTCAAATCCCGGCCGGTCCACCATAAGCCCCTAACTTAACTTCTGTTGCGCTATGTCTCCTCTAAGCACTGCCAGCAACTTAATGTAATACGTTATGAAAGCCGCGATAGAAACGAGCTCCGGTATTGCCGCACCCCTAGGTATGCCGCAGACAAAGTGAAGAAACCATATTACTAGGCTAATGATTACGGCCGCTATTGCTGTTACCGACCTAAAGCGGATGGAGTACACCACTAGAAAAACCGCTAACATGAGGAAAAATATTATTGAAACAATAAAGTGCAGGGTACCGTAAACTTCATCAAATACTGCAATTAATATTAAATTAAAGCCTGATGAAGTAAGTAATAACCCAAATAATTTATCTACATCAATCATATAATACACAGCATGAATACCTACAATGAAACCTCCAAGACATAACCCTAGATTGAATATTGGTGCTACGCTACTCCTCATAGCATGACCTAAGTCACTCAACGCATTATTAGCTATATTAAACCATGGGGAATAAAGTATTGCTGTACCGATGAATACTAGAGGAATCACGACTCCTACAATACCTAATGTTATGAAAGTACTTGGCCTCCAGACCAATGCATTCACCACCATAGCTAAAAACGTTGAATTAACTATAATAGCATCTATTATGAATTATGACCTGCTCGAGATACAGGCACTATATGACTAAAGCCAGTGAATCAAGTACCCTAGGCATGTATATTTCTACATTAGGTGGCAATGCCTTACCCTGTAACTTCCTAGCTATAGACCTAGCGAGGGCTTCAATAGCGCTCGGCTCCCCGTGATTCAGTATTACCCTCTTAGGTTTAGGAGATATATTCGCTAAGAATGCAAGTAGTTGTCTGTGGTCTGAGTGACCTGAGAACCCCTCAACTGCGTGAACCTCCATGTTAACTCTCACTATCTCCAGCCTATCGCCGACGATCAGGTGTATCTCCCTTAAACCATCTCTTATCTTCCTACCTAGAGTACCCTCTACCTGGTAGCTAACGAATATCAGTGAGTTCTTAGGGTCTGGCGCCATCAACCTGAAGTACTCGACTGCAGGTCCCCCAGTGAGCATTCCTGAAGTAGCGACTATAATACAAGGCTCGTCAGCCTCCACGAGTTCAGCCCTAGCTGTTTTACCTTCCAGTATCTTAAAGGCTCTGTAAGTGAAGGGGTTCTCACCTGAGTATATTTTATCCCTCAACTCCCTCGAAAGTAGCTCCGGATATGCCGTATGTATTGCTGTAACCTCATTAATCATGCCTTCAATGTATACTGGTACCTCAGGCAATATGCCTGATTGCATGGCGTTAGCTATGACAACCATAACTTCCTGCGCCCTACCAACAGATAGGGCTGGAATTAAGACCTTTCCTTTACGTCCAATGGTTTTACCAATAATTTCGATTAATTCCTTCTCAGCCTGCTCCCGGGGTGGTTGAACAACACCACCATAGGTTGACTCCATTATGAGTGTGTCAACCCTCGGGAACTCCGTGTTCGCTTTGTTCAGCAACCTTGTCTTACCAAACTTAAAGTCACCAGTATATACTATGTTGTGCAGTCCATTACCTATGTGCAGGTGAGCCATGGCTGACCCAAGCACATGTCCAGCATCATAGAGGGTTAGCCTAATATCAGCTGTTATATCAGTTACCTCACCATACCTTAGCGGTATAGTATGCAGTAACATCTTGTGAACATCCCTAATGTCGAATGGGAGGGACTTGCCCTCCCTCTTAGATATGTCTAGGAGATCCAGCTGAAGCAGTATCATTAAGTCTCTCGTGGCTTGAGTCGTGTAGACAGGCCCTTCATACCCGTACTTAAATAGGAATGGAACTAGCCCGCTGTGATCTAAATGTGCGTGAGTCACAACAATAGCATCTAACTCCTCAGGTCTAACACTCAATGCATCTAACCTAGGCATGGCTTGTTTATGTAGCGGCGCACTCGGGTTAAATCCGAAGTCCAGAAGCACCTTACTTTCCGCTGTCTCAACCAGTATCGCCGACCTCCCTACTTCCTGGAAGCCACCTAAAGCAGTGACCCTGACGTACTGATCCTTGAACAGCGTCTGCCTATGGATTCTCTCACCTATTGCCCTCAAGATCTTTAAGCGCTCATCAGATTCATTGACTAAGTACCTTAACGCGGCCTCAAGAATCTTAGACTTTAGAGGAGGCTTCCTCACTATCCTTGGTCTCCAGCCAGTTACCTGAAAGACCATTCTATAGAGGAGCTTGTCGTCCTGAAAGAATACCTTTGGCTCCGGAGTCTTAATGACTACTTCACCAAGCACCTTATCGAAAGTGATGTCATCCTCATCTACTGACGCATCATGCGGCAGCAACGACACGATTTTCTTTAAGGCCTCTCCTTCAGGCAGTCTAGACGTTTCGTCAACTCTAACAACTATTCTCTTACGTATGGTCTTAGCCAGGGTCTTTATTATCGACTCATTCTCAATTATGAACTTTACGTTCCTCACATAGATAGCTATCTCAGGCCCTTCAAACTCTATCTTAGTTACCTGGGCTTCATGAGGTATCTTCTTAAATATCTCCTCTCTTATTCTAGCTCTAACCTTATCAACAAGGACGACCATACTTAACTACTACCTCGGGTAACTCATCTCCTTAATCCCTTCCTTAGTAACAACAACCACATCCACGGCCTCCCCTGTAAAGGCATCACGCCTGATGGAGGCCCTCACAGCCTTTACAGCAACTTCCACAGCCTTATCTATGTCCATATCCTTACTATACTCTGACTCTATCACGCCCACCGCTATAGGCGATCCCGAACCTGTCACAGCGTATTCCTCCTCGACATAGTCACCGAACCACTCAACAGCAAATAGTCTGGGGGCTTCATCATATCCTGCTATGAGTAGCTGAACTATGTACGGGAAGTACTTACTGCTATTCAAAATTAGTGACAGGTACGAAGCAAGCATCTTAATAGATATGGGTCTCCCAACTGCTATCTTATAGTTCCTAGCTTGATACTGAAGTACTGAAGCAATCATCTGCGCATCCGCTACTAGTCCTGCCGTCGTCATGACTGCGTGGTCATCGATCCTAACTATCTTCCTGACTTTCTTATGCGCTACGTAGTATCCTGAACTCGCTCTCTTGTCAGCAGCCACGACCACGCCGTTTCTAGCAACTATACCTACTGTTGTTGTACCAGACATAAGTTTCATAGTTAATCACCACGCTCCTGCAGTTACTTTAATACGGTCCTATGATGTAAGCTTTTATTAGATAATAAGTGTTACTCCTCTTAGGTATTCAAATGAAGAATACAGGACCGCACGTATTCGACCTACCTAAGAGAGTTGTAATAGGAGGTGACATACTGCACACACTGCCCAACATCATTGACGACCTACACTTAGGAAGGCGCGTCTTCATAGTAACAGGTCCAAACATACGTAAGATCGTAGGGGAAGGAGTGGCCAACTCACTCAGCAATAAGAATTACTTAGTTGAATTAGGCACTGTTCGTAGCACCCACATAGATGAAGTAGAGAAAATTAAAGATGAAGTCACCGCCTTCAAGCCTACACTAATAATAGGGCTGGGCGGGGGTAAGTCCATAGACACCGCCAAGTATATCTCATCAAAGACCGGGATCCCCTTCATAAGCGTCCCGACAGCCGCATCTCATGACGGCATAGCCTCACCGTTCGCATCTATAAGAGGCATAGGAAGAGTTACTTCTGCTAAGGCTTCGCCACCTGTAGCCATAATAGCCGACATTAAAGTAATAGCTAAGGCACCCCACAGGCTATTGTTGGCGGGTGCAGGGGACTTAATAGGTAAGCTCACAGCTGTACTGGACTGGAGACTTGCTCACAAGCTTAAGGGAGACTACTACGGTGACTACGCCGCATCACTCTCACTGTTGTCAGCAAAACATGTGTTAAGCTTCAGCAAGATGATAAGTGCTGGCGGTTTAGATGCCATTAGAATAGTTATTGAAGGACTGATCAGTGCCTCAGTAGCGATGTGCATCGCGGGCTCAACCAGACCCGCCAGCGGGTCTGAGCACTTATTTAGTCACGCGCTAGACGTAGTCGCTAACTACCCAGCACTTCATGGCGAGCAGGTCGCGGTCGGAACCATAATGATGTCATACCTTCATGGACGTAATTGGAGGAAGATTAGAAGGATAGTAAAGAACCTAGGTCTACCGACAACAGCTAAAGAACTTGGTGTAAAGGATGTTGATGTAGTTAAGGCGCTTACAATGGCACACGCAATACGTCCGGAGAGGTACACCATATTAGGAGAGTCCGGCCTAACCTGGGAAGCTGCCGAGAAACTAGCTAAGATTACGGGTGTGATTAACTAGTGTTTGAGGGCCAGCTCTGAAGATAAGAGTAATAAGCACCCCAAACTAAGTAACCAGAGAGCCTCCAGGTGATTGCAGTGAAGACCATAACCTTAGTTAGTTACATAGTGGCTAAGGAGGGCTATACTTTCCAATTCAAAGGAGGTTCTCCAGAATGTATGAACTGCAGATTCAGACAGGTGTGCATCGATAAACTTAAGGTAGGTCACGTGTACCGCGTAATTAAGGTTATGAACATTAAGAATAAATGCCCTGTGAATGAATACGTAATTACAGTGGAAGTCACGGAGGTCGCTGTCGACGCATGCATTCCGAAGAAGTATGCAATTGAGTCAATGATAGTTCCTTATTCAAAAATCCAATGCGGTAAAAAAGACTGCAGGTACTACAGGTTGTGCAGACCTGAGTTGCTACCAGATAGAGCAAGAGTTAAAGTTACGAAGGTCTTTAATGATAAGATCAAGTGTCCTCGGGGGCTTTCCTTATTGAAATCATCAGTTCTTGTTGTAGAAACTTGAACCCTCAAAAGTTCACGCGGAAATTAATTTGGTATTTATTTGAACTATCTCCTCACTCACAGTATTGCCTCTTACGTATTTTCTCCTCCTTTCACCCTTATTTCTGGGATGAAAGCCTGGAGGCCCTGACAGCAGAAGTGCTTTCTTACCTGAGCCAGGCAGTGTAGATACCATGGGAAATCCGGCGAAGTCTGAGCCACCAGTGATTAAGAGCTTCTTACCACCTATACCTATGACTGAGGCATCAACTGTCTCCCCTATCTTCCTACCTAAAAACGCTGAGGCCTTATCACCTGTTAAAGTTACTTGAAAGGCCTTTGCCCTAAAGACCTCGCCAACGGCCTCCTCCTGACCCAGCTTATCTGTTAGTAGAGCCTTGGGTACGTGCATTATGTTCTCAGGCACTTTTTCGTCTGCTACTACCTTAAAGGTAAACTTAACTTTATCGTTTGCAGCTCTGTTCCTCCATATTCTTAATGTCACTACTTTATAAGGGGTATCAAGTAATTCCAGAGTTTTCGGGTTGAGTCTCGCCTCAGGTAGGGCTCTGCCCTCCTTATGCTCTTCAGTATACTTAAGTTCATCTACGCCAGTGACCTTAACCCATACTACTCTAGGATCTCTTGCCTCAGGGTCATTGACTACTACCTTGAATTCCGGCATTCAACCACCTGCTGTGGTAAATCTTAACCGCTCCTTAAAAACTTTAAAATTCGCTGAATTTAAAGCCATACTTCCCAACTAAGGGGACGAAAACACACGGTATGCTGTACTCCTGCTTTACCTTCCCATTACTTTCCTTAGTAACTATTACAAGCCTCTGGAAGTACCTATTACCCACAGGTGCTACTAGCCTGCCACCAATCTTTAGCTGCTTCAAAAGTGGGTCAGGAATTTCTGGTGCTGCAGCCGTCACCATGATTCTATCATATGGTGCCGCTACTGAATATCCCAATGAGCCATCGCCATGTATAACCGTTACTCTCCTAAGGTATGAAAGCCTCCCTAAGTTATTCTTGGCGAATTCTACCAGCTCCTTAATCCTCTCTATAGTCCACACGTGACCTGATTCACCCACTATTTCAGCGAGAACGGCTGCTTGGTAGCCGCTTCCAGTACCTACTTCTAACACCTTATTACCGAGTTCAGGGTCGAGAGCCTGAGTCATAATTGCTACCATGTGTGGCGCACTTATAGTCTGCCCATAACCAATAGGTAGTGGTGAGTCGTTATAGGCGTAGTCCCTATAGTTGGCTGGAACGAACTCTTCTCTAGGAACAGCAAGCATAGCCTTAATTACTTTCTCATTCTTCAATATACCTCCCCTTACTAGCTCTTCTACTAGTTCCCTTCTCCTCTCCCTGAAGTCCCGCACCTTCATACACAAACCTCTAATACTTTATATTCTCAGGCAGTGAATAAAGGTAAATTAAGCAAACATACATCAGACATCATGGTGCTGGGCGCTTTGCTGAAATTAAACTGGTTTAGTGTGGAGGTTGTTAAATTTAAGGGACATAAAAATATTCAGGCTACACACCCAACTACTTTTGAAATAACTAAGGAGAATTACTTAACAAGAAGAGGCGACTGCATAGTCGGTGTTTCGGCAGATAAGTCCCTCTCAGATTTCAGCAACATGTTTAAGAAATTAGTAAGGAAAGACGGAAGCACCTTAGTAATTGTAATAGCTGTGGAAGGCGTTGGTCACGACGTCGTCATTGCTAAGGGCTCTCAAAACCTATCATATAGTGATGAAACAAGAATAATTGTTAGGAAGTCGGCTTATACATCACCTAGTACCGCTGGGATACATGCAACTAAAGCAGCAGCTGACTTAGATAGAACTTTAATTCATGGGTTGAAGGAAGGTAAAGAAGGCGTAGCTGTCTTCATTGTCTATAGGTGACATCATTCCTAGAAGACTTCAGGCGCCCTCCACTCACCCCAGGCCTCCCTAAGTACTCCGCTTATTTCTCCTAAGGTCGCCTTGGCCTTCACCGCCTCAAGGATCGGGTCAAATATGTTATCCTCCTCGTTTTCGGCAGCTCTTCTCAAAGCATTTAGTCTGCTCTCTAACTTAGTCTGATCTCTCTGAGCTCTGAATTTTCTTAGCCTTTCAATCACTCTCTGCCTAACCTCGGGGTCTACCTTAAGCACCTTAATACTCGGCACCTCCTCTTCGGCAAATAAATTCACACCTATTACTGGGACCTCACCCTTCTCAACCTTAACCTGCCACTCATACGCTGATCTAGCGATCTCCCTCTGCGGGTATCCCAACTCAATAGCCCTGATCATTCCGCCAAGCCTGTCCACCTCATCTATGATCTTCCACGCCCTCTCCTCAATTTCATCTGTTAGCCACTCAATATAGTATGAACCAGCCAGGGGGTCGACAGTGTCAGCTACCCCTGATTCATATAGTAGTACCTGCTGAACCCTAATTGACAACTTAACAGACTCCTCCGTCGGCAGTGATAATGCCTCATCATAAGAATTGACGTGAAGCGACTGTGTCCCACCTAGCACGGCTGCTAATGCTTGAATAGTGGTTCTTATTAAGTTAACTAATGGCTGCTGAGCAGTCAGTAAGACCCCCGCTGTCTGCGTGTGGAATCTGAGCATCATGGACCTCGGGTTTTTCGCTCCAAATCTCTCCTTCATTATTTTAGCCCACATTCTCCTAGCTGCCCTGAACTTAGCTATCTGCTCGAATAGGTTTGTTCTGGCTGCAAAGAAGAAGGACAGTCTAGGAGCGAATTTGTCCACAGGTATCTTACCTCTCTCCAGAACCCACTTAACGTACTCTATAGCGTCAGCTAGGGTGAAGGCTATTTCCATAGCTGGCGTAGCACCAGCCTCCTCGAAGTGATAGCCTGATATACTTATTGAGTTCCACCTAGGCATGTTCTTAGCAGCATATATTATTAGGTCTGTAGCGTACCTCATGGATGGTTCAGGAGGATAGATGTAGTTATTCCTAGCTATGTACTCCTTGAGGATATCGTTCTGGATAGTGCCAGTGAGAGTGGACTTATCCACACCACGTGACTCAGCAACAGCTATGTACATTGAAAGAACTTCAATAGCTGTAGCATTTATTGTCATGGATGTTGATATTTTACCCATTGGTATATCCTTGAATACTATGTCCATTTCAACAACAGAAGGCATTGAAACCCCTACCTTACCTACCTCATACCACGCCAGCTTATGATCCGGGTCTAGACCTAACTGAGTAGGTAGGTCGAATGCCATACTTAATCCTGTCTGACCTATACTGAGTAAGTACCTATATCGCGTATTAGTATCTTCTGCCGAACCATAACCAGCATACTGCCTGATAGTCCACGGCCTGCCCCTATACATTGTCGGGTATGGACCCCTAGTAAAGGGGTAACTACCTGGAAAGCCTAGCCTTTCCAAGTAATTCCAATTCCTCTCCGCCAATTCCGCTGGGGTATAGAGCCTCCTTACTTCAATACCTTCTTCAGTCAGGAATTTAGCTTTACGCTCAGGAAGTTTCTTAAGTATGGGTTCTACTACCTCCTTCTCCCACTCCTTAAGTTTCTCCCTAAGCTTACTTACATCACTCACTCCCCACACCTCTCTAGAATCTCTAGTAACACGCCATGAGTAGCTTTAGGATGTATGAAGTTTATTTTTCTTTTTCCACCAGCTACGAGTTTGGGTACGTCATAAACTAAAGGCACTCCTCTCTCCCTAAGTCTCTTTGAGACCTCTTCTACATCATCTACCCTTATCGCTAAATGATGAATGCCCTCACCACGCTTACTAACGAATCTACTTATGGCTGAATCCTCGGAAGTACCCTCAAGGAGTTCTATGAAGACATCGCCGACCTTAAATATAGCTATTCTCACCCTCTCCTCAGGAACTTCTTCTCTTTCAATAAGTTCAAGCCCAAGTACGTCTTTATAGAATCTTACTGCTTCATCAAGATTTTTAACAGCTATGCCTAAGTGATCTAATTTCATTTCCTGCCACACTCCTCTGCAGCTTTTTTATAAATCTCCACTATTCTTCTTAAAGGTGTGCCAGGCCCTAGAACCTCGTAAACACCCATTTTCTTTAGCTCCTCCACGTCATCTGGGGGTATTATCCCGCCGACAACTACCGGGATGCTGAGGTTCTTCTCCTTCATTAACTTAAGTAGGTCACTGACTAACTCTATATGCGAACCCGACAGTATTGAAACACCTACGACATCAGCGTCCTCTTCTAGTGCAGCTTCTACAACATCCTCGGGTGCTTGATGTACGCCTAAGTAAATCACTTCTATACCTGCATCGCGGAGAGCACGAGCTACGACCTTAGCTCCCCTATCATGTCCGTCAAGACCTAATTTAGCAACTATAGCCCTTAACTTCTTAGACTGAATCTTCTTTGAAGCCTCTACTTGTGATTGAATCAAGTACTTCCCTTAATGTACTAGAGCTTATGAAGTAAAATATTTTTATTAAAACATACTTCTTTTTTTCATTTAGTAAGCATTTTAGCTATGAAGAAGCCTTCCGTCATGTGCTTATGTGGAAATAATCTCATTACACTACTACTTAATGGTAGCCCTGCGTAACCTTCGGAGGCCCATGTAAGGGTTCTCTCGAGTCTTATTCTATCCTTATAGAGTGACACAATTAGTTCGCCTTCTTCAGGCATTATTGAGCATACTGAGTAAACAATCATGCTACCTATCTGTAGTGCATTATTAAGAAGTTCAGCCTGCTTTAGTGCGTAATATTTTACCTTACCCTCACTTAATGTTACTTTGAGTGCTGGATCCTTACTTACGGCACCTGAATTTGAGCATGGTGCATCAAGAAGAACTTTACTCGGGTATGCTGGAAAACGTATTTTTGACGAATCACTCACGACTAGATGCACCCTAGACAAATCAACACCAAGCTTCCTCAATAAGTTCTTCATCAATAAGATCCTCCTGTAGCTAATGTCAACAGCTATTACCTTAGCACGGTTTTCTGTTAACATCATAATTAGTGACGTTTTCATGCCTGGTGCCGCAGCCATATCTACGATGATGTCACCTGCTTCAGGTGAAAGTACATGTATGACAGCTACAGATGCCTTGTCCTGAGGTATAGCCATATACTCCCTAACGGGTTTAAGTAGTCGGATAGGTTTAGGAGTTTCCTCAATCCTGACAAGAAAGGAGTAGTCTTTATCAATCACGTACTTGACGCCTTCATGCTCAAGCAATCTGACTACTTTCTCCTCAGAGGCCCTTAATGTGTTAATTCGCAACCACCACACTCTCTTATTCATGGATGCAAGTAATTGCCTGCCCTCATTCTCGCCCAGAAGTGAGATCACCTTATCATAAAACCACCTACTATAGGATAACCTACAATGGGGAGGAAGTCCTTCATCACTAATACCCTCTAGCCACACCCTAACGTACTTAGCGTAGGTTCTAACATCACCTAAGATGCATCTCAGTTTATGATAGTCAGATACAAACTTCCTAGCTAATTCATACAACAGTTCACGCTCAGCAGTACCCTTAAGCCTCACACCCTTACAAGCTCTCTTAAATGCCACGTCAACTGACACTCTATGGGTTAAAACTTCATAAAGTACCTTAGCAAGAACCTTAAACTTAACTCTCCCCTTCATGAAGAACACCAACATGGTCAGAGAGGGTCCCAGAAATCACTGATTCATCCACTGACGGTAACATCATCCCACTCCATGATTATTACAGAATTAATAAAGACTTTATTAACTTAATAGTCCACTAACTCGAGGATGATGAAGCCGCTCCAAAAAGACCTAATGAAGAGCTCGCGACGA
>JAGGTW010000110.1 GCA_021163585.1 Desulfurococcales archaeon
ACCATGCTCAGGGCATCTAAGCACCACCTGAGTGCTGGCGACTACGACTTAGCTTCCTTCCTGGCTGAGCAGGCAGCTCAGCTCTACCTGAAGTATGCGATACTTAAGATAACAGGTGAGGTCCCTAGAACACACCCAATTAGGGAGCTACTCCAAATACTGGGTAAAATAATGGCGAAGGAAAATAAGGTAATCGAATTCATTCAGGAGCATAGGTCAATGCTAATAAGGCTTGAGGAAGCATACCTAGCATCAAGGTACTTATTTAGGAGGTATGACCGGGATGAAGTTAAGGAATTGGTTGAGTTCGCGGAGGAGCTGATTAATTATGTTAGAGATCTTTAAGTCAGGTGCTGAAAGAAGAAAGCTAATCGAGAACTGGAGATTATACACCGAAAAAATAGCTGAGGCATGTAAAGAACTGCTAAAGGATTGTGAGGTCTATGTTTTCGGCAGCGTCGTTGAGGGAAAGTGGACAGGTGGAAGCGATGTCGATGTCCTAGTAATCAGTGGCAACACCCCATCGAGCAGTAGGGAGAGGGCGGAAGTTAAAGCTAAGATAGAAGAGGTAGCGGGTCTGCCGCTGGTTCACCCGTTCGAAATACACTTAATTAGCAGGGATGAAGTGAGCTGGTACAGAAGACACATCAAAAAAGCCGTGAAGATACTTTGAACTCACAGGTTACTCCGTTAAGCTTTTATTTCCTTAGGTACTATGGTGTAGTGTGGGGTGTCGTCATGGGTGATGTAGTTTGCCCAGCTTAAGGTCTACAACACCTTAACACGTAAGTTAGAAGTATTTAAGCCACTAACAGGTAACCGTGTCTTCATGTTTGTATGTGGCCCAACAGTCTACGACTACTCGCACTTAGGGCATGCTAGAGTCTTCGTGTTCTTCGACACAGTAGCTAAGTACCTTAGGTGGCTAGGGTACACAGTATTCTACATAGTGAACATCACTGACGTTGATGACAAAATAATCAATAGGGCTAGAGAAAGAGGCAAGCACCCCTTAGAACTAGCTAGGGAATTTGAGAAATACTTCATGGAGGATATGCTAGCACTTAATGTAACATCACCTAACCTCTACCCGAGGGCCTCAGACTACCTTAAGGAAATATTCTGGCAGATCGAGGAACTCCTCAAGAAGGGCCACGCTTACGTGACGCCGACGGGGGTCTACTATGACATAACAACATTTCATGACTACGGCAGGTTATCTGGGAGAAAGCCTGAGGATCTCGTAGTTCACAGGATAGAGCCAGACCCAACGAAGAAGAACCCAGGTGACTTTGCATTATGGAGGGTCAGGCCGCGAAAGGAATTCGGATGGGACTCGCCGTGGGGTTACGGTAGGCCTGGCTGGCACATAGAGGATACAGCAATTACCTTGAGGCACTTCGGACCGCAGTACGACATTCACGGCGGTGCTGTAGAGCTCATGTTCCCGCATCATGAGGCTGAAATAGCTCAGGCTGAAGCTATAACTGGTCTTAAGCCTTTTGTTAGGTATTGGATTCACGTAGGATTGCTGACTGTTGAAGGTAAGAAAATGAGCAAGTCAATAGGTAATGTAGTAACTATAAGAGAAGCACTTAAAAAGTACGATGCAAACACCATAAGGCTCTTTATACTATCAACACATTATAGGTCACCGCTGGACTTTAGGTGGGAGCTACTAGATAGTGCAGCTAAGTCTGTTTCAAGACTAATTACAGCAGTTAGCAGGCTTAAACAGCTAGACATAGTAGAGACTACCCAAGGAAGTGATGAGGAGAAGTTAGTTAGCGAGGCTGTAGGGGCGATGAAGGGGTTTGCTGACTCAATGAACAGCGACCTAAATACTGCCGCAGCTCTGTCTCACATCTTCAAGCTAGTTAATACTGTTAATGATTATACAAATAAGCACTCCAGGATATCTAAGGACGGGTTCGGGAAAGTCCACAGGGTGTTTAAGAATGCATCCGACATACTTGGACTTAAGGTAGAGGAGGAAGTAAGTACTGATATCACGGATTTAATTCAACTAATAGTTGATGTCCGCTCTAAGCTTAGAGCAAGGAAGATGTGGGATCTAGCTGATGAAATAAGAGCTAAGCTCAAGGAGCTAGGTATTGAGCTACAGGACACGACCTCAGGAACAAGATGGATTTTAAGGAAGCGTAGAACATGAACTAATTGCCTAAGTATATGAAAAATAAGTAAGTATATGAAGTATAGGTCCTCTTTGGTTAATAACATCTACACTCAGTCATCAATCTCTTACTAATTCTAGAGTTAAGCACCTTGGTCCGCCACCTGCTTTACAGAATTCTGATAGATCGATATCAATTACATCAACACCCTCTTTACGGAGGTTCCTAATTGTCTCGTTGTTTCCTGCAGGAATTACTACTTTTCCTGGGGCTACGGGAAGTACGTTTGGGGCGCACTTTCTTAATTCTTCCTCAGGTACTTCAATTAAATTCACCTCTTTCTTCTTAAGGAAAAGTATTGTGTCGTAATCCACACCTCCAGGATAAATTACTGCTAAGTTCTCATCAACCATACCGAAAGTCATGTCAAGGTGAAATATTCCTGAAGACCCTCCGACCTGCCACTCCCTCTTCTCAAGGTACCCTGGTAAGTGAGCAATGTGAATTTCCTCTACTCCTGCATATTTAAGTATTGGGATTATTTGGTTAATCCCCTCCATATTCGTCCTTAGTCCTGTAGCTATGATTGCTGTTTCTGAATCTATGAACCACAAATTACTTGCTTCAAAAACACCTCTGCCGTGGACTGTGTACAATATTGGGCACCCCAGCTCCATGAGTTTTTTAGCGATGTACACCTCCAGTCCCTTCTTATAGACCATAGCAGGTCTCTCAATAATCGCCCCACCCTTAATAACTACGGCTTCATGCATGAAGCAGGCCGACCTCAGTGGGATCCCGTAAGTACCTGTTAGTGGCTCCTTTGGGTCAAGATAAATGACTTCAACCCCCTCGCCCCTAAGGGCTTCAGCAAGTGCGTCATGCTGCTTCTGCATTATCTCAAGATCAGGTAAGCCCTCAGGTAAGTTAAAGAATGCAGGATCCTCAGCTATAATAGGGGACTTATTTTCATCGCCGGGACGGTGAAGAAGAACTTTCCTCAATCTACCAACAGCTGACTGAGCACCCCAATTCTCACCCCAAGTAGCCTTCAGTTCATCAAGATAGTCTACATCGAAAATAGGTTTAGGAGGCTTTCCAGGGGAGTAACCGGGTATTTTTCTTAAGTCATGCAATTTAAAGCACCGAAAAATCGCGGTGAAAATATAAATTTAAACTTTGCCTTTGATAAAATATCTTATTCATTATTAAGAAAATCCAAGCTTTTTAGGAAGCTACAGAGGATTAGCTAATTGTTCGTACGGACTTCCACCACTGAATTACTAAGTAAGCACCCACGGCAGTGCTCACTAGAGCCGGAACTACTGTAAGTAAGACAGTTATTATTCCTAGATATTCTCTATCAATTACTGCCTCAAGTATGCGGGTGTACCTGAATATAGCTATTAGCGATGCTAGCTCCACTGTAAGAGTAACGATTATGAGGAATAGCAGCCTATGCACTAGGACCTCTAGGTGGGGAGCCATTTCTCTACTAATACTTGTCAGCAACTTATGTATTGATGCCTGCGTCCTCTTCACGAGTCTGTACACAATGACTCCAGCCAGTGGCGCCGCAATCAGTGCTGTAGGAATCAGTGCCCTCATACCCATCCAAGTATAGATTTCTGCTAGCGCTACATATATTACGAGAAGAGTAATCAGGAGTTCACCGACACTATGCATGATCGTCTTAAAGACGCTCTGAACCCAGCTATGTACTTGTCCCTCAACAATTCTCCTAAGCCTCAGCGCTATGTCATCCAGCATAGAGGCTCTCTCCAGCGTGAGCGCTTTAATGAACTTAGGTATTAGAGTTCCCTTCCTACCAGTCAGGTACGAGCCTGTGAGGGAACCGAAAATTATTGAGAGAGCCGCGACAGCGAGGATATAGGGTGGTGCTACGCCAGCAAGCGTGGCATAGTACGCTATTACTAAAGCGAGCTCACTAACCGTTGATAAGTAGAATCCGGTCTCCACACCGTACCTGATGCCGAGTCCACTCGCTATGACTGACGAAACTAACGTTGAGAATGTGTGAATTACACTAATTACTATTGCGTACGCTATAATTAAGAGTAGCGTATTGACTGCTAAAGAAATTGATGATATATTCAGCCCCATCGACACAAGGAAGAGGACTAAGAATACAGCGCGGACAGGCTTAAACATCTTAATAAGATCCTCCGACACAGCTAGACTAGATGTTGTAAGGCCAGCTATAAACGCTCCTAAGGCAGGGCTCAGTCCCAGGTAGCCGGTAGTGAGTCCGAGAAGCAGGCCGTAGGATATGATGAGAATGAGGCCGCTGTCATCAGGTCTAATTATTTTGGAGAGCACTCTCTTCGCGAACTCAAGGCTGAGGAAGAATATTGCTAGTCCGAATGCGATTACCTCTAGTATAAATAAATATGGGAATGCGGTAGCTCCTCGAATCATGGCTAGTGCTATAACAATTATAACATCCTCGACGGCAGCGACCATGAGAACTGTTCTATAAATTTCCTTTCTGCTGGGTTTAAACTCCTCAAGGAGCTTATACGTGAATACGGTGCTGGAGAAGCTAGCTATGAGGCCTAGAATGAGGGCTTCCTCAAGCTCTGCTCCTAGGGCTGCTACGATTCCGACTGTAATGGGTGCTGCAAGCGACATTTCTAGGACTGATATGTAGAGAGGGAACCCCCTGATGTACTCAAGCCTAGTTATGTGG
>JAGGTW010000114.1 GCA_021163585.1 Desulfurococcales archaeon
GGGCCATGAAGCAGCGTGACAGCATTAAGAAGTTAATAGCTGAACATCTAGTTAGGTGGGGTATACCAACTGCGGCTTCGATAATTGAGGCAAGAAGTGTATCAAATGAATTAGTCATCATAGGAAGCGGTGGGATTAGGACGGCTTTAGACGCGCTAAAGGCCTTAAGATTAGGGGCTGACCTTATTGGTATGGCTAGACCTGTACTCTTAGCATACAAGGAGGGAGTGCTTAGAGAATATATTTTATCGTTTATTAAAGCATTAAGCATAGCCTTTATGTTGTCGGGGGCTAAAGAAATTGCTGAACTCCGAAGCAAGCCTATTATAATAGTAGGTACTCTTAAAGAATGGATACATTCCAGGAATTTACGGGTGCCCTAGATCCTTAAACTCTGAATATCTTAATTAAGGTGGCACCTACCTTAGTAAGTCGGGTGAGCTATTGGAGGACTTCACGGACCTGATTAACTATGCTAAGAAGATAGCGGCTGAAACAGATAAGGTAATCTATGAATTAGTTTCAGGTAATCCCAAGCTACTATATGATGCGTCGCTACACCTTATTAAGGCTGGTGGTAAGAGGCTCAGGCCTCTAGCTACTGTGTTAGGGGGTAGACTGTTTGGACTGAAGGAGGATATTGGAGTAAGGGCTGGGGCGGCAGTAGAACTCCTACATAACTTCACTCTAGTACATGACGACATCATGGATAAGGATGAATTTAGGCGGGGTGTCCCCACAGTTCATAAATTATGGGGTGAAGACATAGCTATACTAGCTGGTGATCTGCTCTTTAGTAAAGCCTTCGAAGCACTTCTTAAGCTCACCAGCTACGACATAGATTATGAGGCCATCATAAAAGCACTGAAGGAGCTTTGCTGGGCGTCAGTTACGGTGGCAGAGGGACAGGCACTCGACTTAAGTCTTTCAAAACTGGAGTACGTTGAATTAAATGATTACATAGAGATGGTATACAAGAAGACGGCAGCGCTGTTTAAGGCCAGCCTCTGCATCGGTGCTATACTTGCTGGGGCTTCTAACGGTGAACTAAGTAAATTAGCTGATTATGCAGTAAATGTGGGTATAGCATTTCAAATAAGGGATGATGAGTTAGGCTTAGTTGCAGACGAAAAGAAACTTGGTAAGCCTGTCTACAGTGACTTGAGAGAGGGTAAGAAGACTGTCTTAGTAATTTACGCGTTATCTAGGGCGTCTGAAGGTGAAAGGAAATTCCTGCTATCAGTTCTGGGGAATGATAAAGCCACTAAGGATGAGCTCAGAAGAGCTGCTGACTTAATACTGTCTCTAGGAGCCTTAGATTATAGTAATAAGTTAGCTAGTGAATATCTAAAGAAGGGACTGGAAGCGCTTAGCTCAGTAAATGAAGTTGATCGGGAAGCTAAGAATCTCCTCAGGAAGCTGGCGTTATTTGTAGCGGAGAGGCAATATTAAATGCAGAAGGATAGCAGTGAAGGTAGGGAGCAGTCAGTAAGTGACTTTTTGAGAGAAGAATTAAGGAAGTTGAGTAGGTATTATGGATTAGTGAAGTGTTATGTTAAGGGTGAGAGCAAGTATGACTTAATCGAATGCAGGCTACTGCCTAAGTACATTATTGATGATAGAGTAGCTAAAGGTCTAAGGGTTTGTAATGAAAGATCGAATGTGTGTATTGACGTTGATGAAAATGAAAGAGTAGTGGTTCTTGAAATTGTTGGGAAAAGAATTTTCTTAGTTTCGGATGAATGTGAACGTGTTAAACGTAATCAAAAAATAGCATACGTTCTAACAGGTAAGGGTGAGTTCAGAACTATCAAGTCTCCAGTCAATGGATATATACTGCTTTATAATGAAATCTTAGGCGGGAAGGCGGAAAGGTACCAAGTATTCATTGTGGTGAGAGAATGAGTTCGAAAGGTAGTAAGCCTGAATGGCTCAGCGATAAAATTAGAGATGAAATCCTAGCATATGCATTAAAGAATGCAGTGGAGCATGATGGTAAGGCGATTCTGGGGCCAGTAATGAGTATGCTGCTGGGTAGACATCCTGAGCTAAAACCTAAGGCTAAGGACCTGATTAAAATAGTTAGAGAGGTTATTGCGGAGGTTAATAGACTTACAAGAGATGAACAGGCTAGGCTGATCAAAGAGCGGTTTCCAGAAGTATTAGAAGGCAGGAGGGCTGGTGAGGAGAGGAAGAGTAGGCTACCGCCGCTTCCAAACGCCGAGAAATATGCTGAGGTGAGGACCAGGTTTGCTCCTAATCCAGATTTTCTTATTCACTTAGGCAATGCACGTCCAGCTATATTGAGCTACATGTATGCAAGAATGTATAAGGGTAAGATGATACTGAGATTTGAGGATACTGACCCTAAAACAAAGCCTCCAATGCCTGAGGCTTATAGATTAATTAAAGAAGACCTTAAGTGGCTGGGTATAGAGTGGGACTACGAGTGCATTCAATCTATGAGGCTAGAAATATACTATGAAGTAGCTAGGGAGTTAATTAAGCGTGATGGAGCATACGTGGACCTATGTTCAAGAGAAATTTTTCAAACATATAAGATGAAGAGAGCTCCATGCCCGCATAGAGCGCAGTCCGTGGAGGAAAACCTTGAATTATTTGATAAGATGCTGGAAGGGTCATTTAATGAGGGAGAAGCAGTTCTGAGAGTAAAAACTGACTTAAGTCACCCTGATCCTTCAGTAAGGGACTGGGTTGCTTTCAGAATAATTGACACGGATAAGTACCCTCACCCCATCGTCGGCTCTAAGTACAATGTATGGCCTACCTATAATTTCGCTGCAGCGGTGGATGATCACCTTCTGGGTGTGACACACATTCTGAGAGGCAAGGAGCATGCCGTAAATACGGTAAAGCAGAAGTACCTCTACAAGCATATGGGCTGGGAGTACCCTGAAGTTATTAATCTTGGGAGACTGAAACTTGAGGGACTAATTCTCAGTAAGTCGAAAATTAAGGAATTAGTGAGTAAGAGCCCAAGTAAGTTCTCAGGACCAGATGATATTAGATTTGGTACAATAGCGTCACTGAGAAATAGAGGTATTACTGCAGAAGCAATTAGAGAGGTGATAATGGAGGTTGGCGTGAAGCCTACGGATGCGACAATAAGTTGGGATAATATAGCAGCAACCAATAGGAAGATAATTGACAGGATAACTAAGCGTATGATGTTTGTTACGGACCCTGTTATGCTTATCATAAAGGATTATTCGGGTGAAGTAAGCATTACCCTGCCGTTTCACCCTGAAAATACTAGTCTTGGAACACGGAGTATTGAGTTAAAGGTGGAGAATAAGCAGTTGAGAGTATTTATTAGTGGGCCGGATAGTAAAGAACTTCGTAAGAGAGGGATGACTAGGCTTATGGGCCTATGTAACATTCGCTATATCTCTGACGAGGGTAACAGCATAGTTAGTGAATACATTAGCGCTAGCCTAGAAGAAGCACGAAGGTTGGGACTACCGATCATTCAGTGGGTTCCCGTATGGGATTATGCTGTAGTAGATGTTGTGAAACCCGTTGGACTGAAGTTACAGCTAATTTCAGGTCTATCTGAGCCGGCATTAGCTGAGGTTTCAGGCGGTGAGCGCCTGCAATTCGTTAGGTTCGGCTTCATTAAGATCGAGAAGGTAAGGAAAATGAGGAATACTAAGGCTAGGGTTAAGGCCGTTTACATACATCAGTAAATTAGTCATTTTCATGGTGTGTAAGTGCGTAGTAGATCATAACTCCTTTTAAACCCCTAACGATATTATTTGACGACGACGAGGTGGATGAGAATGAGTAAGCCTCCGTATGTAAAATTTGAAGTACCTCCCGAAATAGCTGAGAAGGGGTATGA
>JAGGTW010000117.1 GCA_021163585.1 Desulfurococcales archaeon
AGCTTGCTAAGCTAGATGATATAGACATAAACGAATACATTGATGCAATGAAGTCAGTCCTGCAGCAGCTACTTCTTCCATTCAGTATTGAGTGGGAGGAAATAGCTGGAAGTATAGGGCTGTACAATTTCATGGCAAGAAGATGAAAGTAGCGGGCCCTAATCAATTATTTCTCCACCAAGTTCCTCGAACTTCATCTTTAACTTACTAACTACCTCCTTAAGTACTCCACCAACAACATCTTTGGTTTCCCCAAACGCCATAACATACACCTCTAGCAGTGGACCCCTTACTTCATGTCCCTTAGGGTGAGTCTTAACGTAAATCCCACTATAATTCTTCATGATGTCCTTAAGTACTGGGGCAGCTGATGACTCAGGGACCCCAGCTACCCTAAACGAGTACTCGACCACGAATTTGTTCGGCGCTATCGTTCTAAGTCTTGGCTCTACCCACGATTCCCACATGGCCTCTAGCTCCTTAGGCACCCCGGGGAGTGAGATAATTATTGTTTCACCATGCTCTAGCCACACCCCTGGTGCAGTCCCCACGGGGTTAGGTATTGGTAAGGCACCTGAAGGTAATTTAGCCATTTTAATTCTGTCCTCAGTTATAGGCAGTCCCGCCCTACTGTACTTTTCTTTGATCATTCTGAGCGCTTCATTATTAAGTATGAGACTCCTACCTGTAGCAAGCGCTACAGCTTCTAAAGTCCTGTCGTCATATGTTGGACCGAGACCCCCAGTAGTTACTATTATCTTGGGGTTGATAAGAAGTGCATATCTAAGTAGCTTACTAATCAAGTCAACGTCATCACGAAGCGAGACATTAGCTACTACATTAAAGCCCAGCAATGAGAGCCTTCTTCCTAAGAATGCAGCATTAGTATTTACCACTCTTCCTTCCACAACTTCATTACCTAATGTAAAGACCCAGACTTGGTCGCTCATTTCCTGATCAACCCCCGATATGTGTAGTATACCCTCTGTATGATAGTTATTAAATTTAGAAAGATCGTGACGATTAAAATGTATGTGGGAACTAAGGAGGATCCAGTAATTACTATGATCGTGAAGATGATTATAAGGAAAAGCACTCTCTCACCCCTCTCCATGACCCCGACCCCCTCCAACCTGACTCCCAACGCCTCAGCCCTAGCCCTCACATAGCTTATCAAGTAAGCTGTTACGATATAAAGCACTACGTACAAGACATTAATGCCCGCGAACCACAGAGCTACAGAGTAGCAAAAGTCCGATACCCTGTCCGAAAGTGAGTCTAAGAACGCACCAAACAATGTACGCTTATCAAGAGCCTTCGCTACAGCACCGTCCAGAAAGTCGAATAGGGCTGAAGCCGCCATTATTATGAGTCCAGCAGTAAACATTGAATAAAATGCAAGTACAGGGACGGCGACAGATAGCAGCAGCCCTATCAAAGTAAGTACGTTGGGTTCAGGAACGATGCCACCTACCCACGTCCCCACCCTCCACGTCAGCGGCTCAATTATTTTACGTATTCGGGACAGCATGATCGGGCCTGTGGAAATAGTTTCATGATTACCTAATATAGGTGTGTGTCTCAGGAACATATAAGTATATTATGCCTTCCCAGAAACCTACAGAGGTGGCGTAGTTGCTAAGCAAAGTAAAAAAGCTTGTCCTAGTTACCTCTAAGACGCACCCACTAAATAAGCACTTCACAAAAATAGCTAGAAGGCTGGCCGAGGAATTTAGTGCCGAATTAGAAATAAGAGAGGAGGACTACATGTATCTAATAAAGTATGGCGATACAGATGAGCTGGGGATGGCTTGGGTGCCGCAATTACTAGCGGAACTTGATAGCGGTGAGGTAATTAAGGTGCTGACACAACCAAACTTAGACTCCCAAGGGAATGTAAATGAAGACAGGGACCTTCAAGTATCCTTAGAAAACATCAGAAAAGCACTTGCTAAGCAAGATGCTGCGTAGTTAAAAGCTTGAGCACGCTAAGTAACAAATAATTATTTTACGCTCACTGAAGGTAGAATCAGGATGACATCGTGTGACGTAAGTGGATGATGAGTGGTATCCTAGAATGACCGTAGATTCAGTGATTAGAGGACCACAAACTGACTAGTTGTCCTTTAATTCTACTGACTTGAAGAACTGAAATATACCAGTATACACAGGTTCGCTTTCTCCTGACTCACTAATTGATACTTTCCTGAGTCCCCTGTAGTACCTTACGGCTTTAAGAATTTCATTGCTGCTACGTACTATTCTGTTCAGCTCACTCCCACTAAAGACTACTGGCAGAACGATTCTTTTAACTAGTAAGTCAGCTACAGGGCATATCTCAAGACATATTCCGCATGAACTACATCTTAGGGTATCAACCAAGGGTTTTCTGTTAACAGGCCTGACTGCACTATTAGGACACCACATCAAGCAGCTCCCGCAGCCCACACATAATAGCCATCTCACAAGTACCTTAAGAACATCGGAAGCTACTGCATAGCACTCCTTCCCAACAACTAGTAACTTGGCTCCATCAAACTGCACTATGGCATCACAGCATCTCAGACTTATGTAGTTAACGTCCTTCTCGGTCACAGAGCACCCTAAAACCTTCGCTTGATTCTCCAGCACATTTACAGGTACTTTCACCTGCAAAATTAATTCCACATAATCACTAGATTTTGCAGAGACCCGAACTAGGTGGCCTAAGCGCCTGCTGTACTCGGTTGCTGGATGTGATGGCTTCTTAATGCCGAGCCATATCTCAAGTCTTCTCCTACCCTGAGCTTCTGGATTAAGCCATCTCCATAAGTGGTACCTCAGCCACTCCTCGCCTACATTAAGTCTACTCTTCCAAGCCTGCAGAACCTCAGCCCACCTCCCCCAGAGCTCAGGATAGTGAGTACTAACAATATAGTACTCTGCAATGTTTGCTGCTGGACACAGGTAACACCCTATTCTGTCAAAACCTTTTTCGTAGAGTGTATTGTATGGAAGCTTATTCCTGAATATATACATCCAGATCATGAGCTGGTCCCACTCTTGTATAGGTGAAGTATTAAGTACTGAGGGCAACCACTTATTTCTCCAAACTCTTCCAGACCACGACCTATCCACAGACTCGAGAGCTCTCTGACCAACAATAACCAGCGCACCATCAGGGTATTGCTCCTTGTACACCCTAGCTATTCTCGCCAGCTTTAAGACTTTACAACACCACCTGTAATCTTTAGCTGGCGGGCCGAAAACGTCGACGGACTTCCAGAAAGCATCACCAGCATCAGCAAGTAGTAGTCTTAAGCCGTACTTCGAAGTAATGAGTTCCACATAATCCACTGTCGGCGGTAGCTCAAGACCGGTATTATTGAATAAGATAGCAGGTTCTAAGCCAGCCTGCACTGCTAGGTGCAAAGACACAAGGGAGTCTTTACCGCCCGAGAAGGAGGATATTATTGGCAGCCTAACCTTACTTGAGAAGAGTGCGAGGTGCTGCACGGAGCGGGAGATAAGCGACCTAAAGTACTCGTCATTACACTTAATTATGTCGTCAAAAGTAGCTGATTTTTTCGATATTTCCCAATCACCTGGGTCTCTGAGTAGGGTCTGGACTCTGAACCTACCTTTTTTAGCTATGGCTAATGCAACTACATTACCCTCAGGATCGGTAACAACTGCCTGCTCGCCGCTGTTGGCACCTTCACCCAGTGCTTCTAGCGGCTTAACCTTACTTCGAACAAACACTTTCACTAGTCCATACTCAACCGCTAATCTAGCACTATAGGAATTCAATCTCCACCTCCACTTCATGATTTTCGGGTCGAAGAAGAACCTCCCGACAACTACACCGCTCACTATAACGCTCTTCATGTCATCGTAGTGGGGTACCTTATTAACGAACGTACTTCCTACGGATATGTTCAATCTCTTAAGCAGGACGTCGGTACCGAATTCCGTCAGGATTGACTCCCTAATGATTTGTAGGTCCCCGCTGAAGGCAGGCCTTATGTCACCGGGCTCTGTGACAGTTAGCTTCCTGCCCTTCGAGCCGCATCGACTGCAGAACTTCTGTCTCAGGGGTGTGTTACAATTGTCACACCAGTACAGCCTTACCCTGAAGCCCCACTTCCTCACTAGGTCTCCCGCTCATAGATCTTCTTTTTACGTTCATATTCTTCCCTGCTACATACTACCTGAGCTGGCACACCGTAAGCTACTTTATATGGTGGTATATCACGGGTAACTACAGAACCAGCTCCAATAACAGCTCCTTCACCTATCCTCACACCCGCTACCAGTACGGCATTTGCTCCTATGACAGCGTTATCCTCTATTACCGTAGATACGAGCCTCCTGCTAACTGGGTACTTATCATTAGTTACCACAACTCTAGGGCCGAGAAACACATTATCACCGATCTCAGTACCTATGGGTATGTAAACACCTGACTGAATGCTAACATTCCTACCTATGACGCACCTACCATCTATTATGGTTCCGGAACCCACTACGGTGTTTTCTCCTATTATCGTCCTCTCTCGTACCATTACATGATGGCCTAGCTCCACATTGTCTCCAGTCTCTACTTCTTCGTATATTACTGAGAATGACCTGATGATGTTGTACCTACCCAGATTTGAGCCTTGACTTAATTCATCTAGGTCTCTTAGCTCCCTACTTTCGAAGCTGGGGGAAGACATAAACTCCCTTACTTTTGCCCTCACCGGAAATCCAATAACAACGTATGGGAACACTACGGTGCCTTTTCTGATTCTCGTGCTACCCAATATTACTGCTCCCTCAAGAACCAAGCTATTACTGCACTCTGCCCTCCCCGATACGTACACATCTAGTCACCAAGCTAACTACGTAAGTAGGTCTTTAAAGCAGTGCCTCATTCATGATCACTTTAAAAGTCACAGTAGTTTTGGGGGAGAATGTGGATGTATCGACATTCATCAGAGACTTGACTATGCAGATAATGACCATAGCATGGCTGGTATTCCTGGTCTCGTGGGTCATAGGGTGGGCAATCAAGGGGTCCCCGATCCCGATCCACAGAGTTAAGAGAACGGGGCAGACTCTAGTGGAAGACGCTGTGCTGGCGGCCTTCTGGCTCGCCATGGGCTCCACAATATTTGCCATAATATCCTATATAACATCAAGTATAAATCAGCCTATGCCCCCGCCCCCGCAACCTTAAGGTGTAATTAAATGAATGTGCTGCCGCTGGCATTTAACTTAGCTATACTTACCTACTTTATCGGAGTGCTCATACTGGCCTTACCCATACCTTACAGACAGCTGAAGAAGTGGGGGGTGAGATTGATGTCTGATGCTATAATAGCTGCAGTTCTTGTGTCAGCTTATAGTATGATCCTAGGTATAGGGGACCTAATACTCAGTATGTTGGGCTATAGCTGGACGGGTTTTATGGCATGGCTTACCGAGAGAACAGCTATTCTCGTAACAGCGCTTGTAGGGCTGACATACTTGACTTCGTGGATCAAAAGTCTAGGATACTCACTTGTGTTATCGCCGCTGGGGCTGGCTTCAACATACATTACACTAGCTCTATCAGCCATTAGAATGATGTACTTTATTGCCAGCTTCATATGGAGTTTTCGAGGTGAGCTCCTGGCTCTGGGCTTACTTCTTTACTCCCTACCCTTCAGGGTGGGTAAGGGAGTGGGCGCCTTCTTTATTGCGGCTTCACTAGTACTATACGTAGGCTTCCCACTAATGCCAGCATTCGTGAACGTATTCCAGACAGCAGTACCTGAACCAATGGTTTCAAATAAATCATTTACAATAACATGTAGTATAGTAGATGTAGGTGGCGAACCTCTCCCGTACCCGGTATTACGTATATATAAGGAGGGCAGTACGGTACCGCTAGGTGTAGTTAAAGGGGACAATAAAGGCGCGGTAGTTTTAGGTGGAGATAAGGACATTATTCCCAGAAATTACACGTTTGATGTTGAAGTACTGTTCATGGGCTATATTTTTAAGCCTTCACCAAGAGTGCTGAGAATATTACCTAATAAAACCAGCTATAAGTTAGGCGTGCGCAACATCATATATCAGGGCGGTCTAGCAATCTTAATCCCCAGCGGCTTCGACATAATAAACATCAAATACATGGGAGGTAAACTTATAACCACGGTAAGCGCCCCGCATGAAGCAGTTAATGAAATCAGGGTTGTAAAGCTAAATAATGTCAAGATCTACTCACTAAGAATTAATGGACGTGAAATGCATTGCAGTTGGAGTACCTGGAAGTGGAATGGCATATCACTTAGTGAGTGTGTGCTGAATTTAAGTAATATACAGTTAAGTTCTTCAGGCAAAATCACAATTAGTGTATTTTATGAACCTAAAAACTACCCGGAGCCTGAGGTTGAGGAGCGTAGGGTGGTATGCTATGAGAGCTTAGTTGACATAATCATGCAGTACGTATCTGTAGGTATAGCTTACATCTACTCATTTCTTTTCCTTCCGGGACTATACCTTGCAGCACTAACCGCTATGTCGGCATCTCTAGCCAGGGTAATCGGGGGAGGAGTTAAATTACGATTTATTTAAGGTGGTAACTATGAAGATCTGCTCAATACTCTGCGGTAAGGTTAAGTTGCGGTCACTGGTAGTACTTATTTCTGCAGTGTTGTTTCTTACAATGAAACATAATGACTTACTGGCTATTACTTCACTCATACTAGCTTTAGCTTTATTTATAACTGATAATTTCATTATTAGCAAAATACTTGGAGGTGGGTCCACTTAATATTGTATCTTAAATAAATATTGTATTCTAGATATTAATCACTACTACTTGAATTCAATTATATCAATTTTATGCCATAGCACTCTATCTTTTAGGAATTCATGCAATTCGTCAGCCCTGCCTTCGATACTGACGTAATATAGCTCCCTAACTACAATGCTTCGACTTTCCTCTAAAATCTTGTACTTACTCTTTATGTAGGATAGTACCTTCTTTGCGTCTTTCTCGCTGTATGATGTAAAGAAAATCAGTGTTTTAGTACGCACTTTCCTACTAGTGTCGCTGGACATACCCATCTCCCATACCCTAGGCTTTAATTCTCCTAAATAAATTGAGTGCTACTCTAAATTCATTTTGAAAAACGTTGGATATGCTGTCACCTATGTTCATGAGCTCGTCTATGTGACCAGCAACCCAGTCACAAGCAGAGGAGACGCTGACTTCTCCTGTCTCGATATTTATGAGAAGTGGGAACATCTTACATGAGATAGGCTTGAGTTCATGAATGGTGCATCTCCTGCGCCTCAGGTCATAGAAAGGGCAGAAACCATCTATAATCCAGAGATAAAAATCACTTGTGACTTGAATGAAGTTCAGTAATATACCTCTCTTCGATGCGAGATCTTTCAGCCTATTTACTTCTTCTCTTAGTACTACCGGGTAGTCTACAGGTGTTGAGAAAAAGCAGCAGTGAAGACAATGGTAACACTCAAACCTTAACACCAAGAATCTTCACCGCAGTTAAAGGTAACCTCGACGATGTCTCCATCTCTTAGGTCGAGCGTTCTTCTGAGGTCGACTTCAGCTACGACTTCGATTACGTTGTCACTGTGCCTACTCTTATGGGGTCTCACGAGCAGACACTTGATCCAGCTACTTCCACGCTGCTTTCTTATCCTGCCTAGCCAGTAGTAGAAGCCGCCGAATTCACGTCCTTCCATAACTACGTTCTTGATCTGTGAGGGTGTGCATGACCTTATCACATCTCTGAAGCTTGCTGGCATTTCAATGTTTAAAGTACCTAGGAATGGGTTACTGCCTAGTATCTCAGTTAGGAGGATGTAGTATATGGGGAGTGATATGTATTTTCGTCCCTCACCTAGTCCGCTAGCAACCTTTCCTTTTGTAGTGAAGGGCAATCTTACTTCTCACCTGCTTGGATATCTTATCTGCTACGTAGGTAGGTTCAGGAAGGTAGTGTCCTTCTTTAAATAATGTTGGAGTGATGCGCTCTAGCTCAGCCATCGAAATCTTATGTCCTATACTTAAAAAGATGTCCTTCCGGCACCCAGGCGGGCGGAACACTAAAGCTCCTACAACATTGTTTACTAGCAAGTACTTCTTACCGCTTCTTTCTATAACTCTCCCTGTGAGTATTTTTTTCGCAGCACCTATCGTGGGTTTTTCAAGGATTAAGCCTATATGTGAGGCTATGCCTAAACCCCTTGGATGCGTTACACCATGTCCATCGATAATTATCAGGTCAGCATCAGTACCTAATTTCTCATATGCCTTAAACATTAAAGGAGCTTCCCTGAAAGCTAAAAGCCCCGGCACATACGGAATATCTACTTCACCTACGACTACAGCGTATTCTTTAAGTATTAATTCAGGGTATTTCAGAAGTGTGGCTACGGCTATGCCAGTTCTGCCTACATATGCGAGATCTAAGCCCACAACAGATCTTAGCCTGCTTAAGTACCCGTCAAGAGCTACTTTTTCAGCTAGGATCTTTTGAAGCGCGGTAGCTCTGGCAGCGGTAAAGTAGCTTGTCCTTACCCCCAAGACCTATCCCGTACGTAAGCATGGTTCACTTCATTTTATTGCTATGCTCTTCTCCCATGACTTTCCATGCGTTATTACTACAACATCAACTCCGTCACCTGATACAGCGTCTCTGCTTATGGCTGCCTTGACAGAATCTACGACGAGCTGCTCAGCCTCCTCTACTTTCATATCCTTCTTGTACCTACTTTCGATTATACCTATAGCTACTGGCGCGCCAGTACCGATTGCTGCGTAGTCATCCTCTATGAGTGAGCCCAGGGAGTCCATAACGTACAGGTGAATGCCTTCATCATCTATCCCTCCGAAGATCACCTCGGACAGGAAGGGCATGAGCTTATACTGGTACAGGATCACTGAAAGTAGGCGTGCAGCAGATCTCACTGTAATGGGCCTTCCGTTTTCTATTTCATAAGAGTGAATCTCGACATTCATTAATCTCCTCAGTGTTTGGATGTCAGCAAATAGTCCTGCGAACGCAACACCGTAACGGTCCTTTATGAGGAAGACTTTCCTTCCAGCCCTACTCATTATAAAGCCGCCGTAAGAGACCCGCTTTTCAGCAGCTAGAATGACGGCGTTCTCAGTCCTTAGTCCCACGGCTGTGGCTCCCGTCCCTAATTTCTCGTAAGCCACTTTTGCCACCGCTAGAGAAGCGCTAGAAAGAATTTAAAGGTTTAATACAGCAAGAAAGCTAAGGTTGGGTTGCTGTTGAAGAACAATACGATAGCAGGCATACTGAATAA
>JAGGTW010000081.1 GCA_021163585.1 Desulfurococcales archaeon
CTCAATTAGTAAGTGGTCTTTTAAATGATACCTGCTATAGCATCATCAACAGGAAGATTATGATGCTGCTTAGACATCTGTGCCCTTTGTGCGGAGGCCCAGTAAGTGAGAGTGAGTTAGGAAGGGGAGCACCCTGCAGTAAGTGTGCCAGAGCTATAAACTCCTTAGTAAGTGAGTCTGCCGTCAATACTAAGAGAGGCCGCAAATCGGTTCTGGCAATCCATCAGGGTAATTCCTGCACAACCCTCGAGCCGATAGTTAAGGTAGTAGCTAGTGAGGAGCTGAGAGATTTTGAAAAGTTCTTTAAAAGAACAACTGGGAAAACCTTTTGGTCTATTCAGAAGTCATGGGCTAAGAGAATGCTTTCAGGCGAGTCATTTGCCCTAATAGCTCCTACAGGTGTGGGCAAGTCAACACTTCTACTTTCTTATGCTATATATAAAGCTAACAGAAAGAGTAAGGTGCTTTACATAGTGCCTACACGTGAGTTAATGAAGCAGGTAGCAAGTAATATCACACACATGATCAGCACTAGCAAATCACTACTAAAGGAAATTAATGTATATACCTCAGACACGATCAAGAATGCAACCAAGGATGAGTTGAGTACCCTAAGGCCTCCGTTCATAGCTGTATTGACACACGCTTTCATATTCAGAAATAAGAAAATGTTTGATAATGTGAGATTCGACTTAATAATTGTTGATGACTTCGACGCCCTTCTAAAGTCCTCCTCCCTAATAGACTTAATACTCAAGTGCTTAGGCATAAGTGAGGAGGCTATTAACCTAGCTAAAAAAGTAATAAATCTAAAGTCCGAAGTACTATACTACAAGTACTTAGGTAATGAAGAAAAAACCAGTGAGTTACAGGACCAGCTATACGAAGTTAAGCTTCAGCTAGCCAAGGAAATAAACTATGACGAAGTCGGGCAACTACTAATTGCGAGTGCTACTGGGAGGGCCAGGGGTACTAGGGTAAAGGTGCTGAGGGAGCTGCTGGGTTTTGAGGTAGGCTCAATAATGGATTATCTAAGGAATATTGTGGAAGCTAAGGAATTTATAGACAAAGTGAATTTAGCTAAGCTATTGAAAAAACTACATGGAGGCACCCTACTATTCGTAAGCAGAGACCTAGGCATTAAGAAAGCAAGAGAACTAGTTAAGGAATTAGAGTATGCCGGAATTAGTGCGGCACTAGCCAACTCACGTAAAGCCCTTGACCTGCTAAGGAATGGTAAGGCCAGGGTTTTGGTTGGAGTTGCAACATACTATGGGATCTTAACCAGAGGAATTGATGAGCCACTCACAGTATACAACACGGTTTTCTTGGGAGTACCTAAATTTGAGGTAAACATCGACGCTATCCTACAGAACCCGAGGAGTTTAGTATCTATTATGTTAGGGCTTGCACATAGAGGTTACGTACTGAATGAAGATGAAAAAGAACTCATTCGCCGAATGAACAGACTGAGTCCGAGTAAAGTGAGGGTTTTGCAGCTGGCGCTGAGAACAGGATTTGAATTAAGCGATAAGCTAAACGAGATATTAAACCTGATTCTTAGAGTGATTCCCAAAGTGAGTAAGGCAGTAAAAGAGTACGTTAATAAGGAGGGAAAGCTCGTTCTAGGTCACTACATCATAATCAAGAAGGGGAACACTTATGTTGCCCAAATACCTGATGTAATGACATACATTCAGGCCTCCGGACGATGTAGCAGGCTATACAAAGGTAGGATGACACTGGGACTCTCAATAATCCTTTATGAAGATGAGGACCTGCTACAGATATTTGAGAAGAAACTAAAGAGCTATGTTCCATCGTCTCAGCCAAAACCACTCACTGAACTAAACCTTAGTGAAATTAAGAAAAAACAGATTAAGTCGCGCTCTGAGGGCAGGGGAAAAGCAGATGTAGATAGAATAAAGTCTGCTCTAATCATAGTTGAGTCACCAACAAAAGCTAAAACCATAGCTAAGATGTTCGGTGCTCCCGGAAGACGTTACATTGGAGACTACATAGCGTATGAGACAGTAATAAGCCATGGAGACAAAGTATACGTAGCTACAATAGCTCCAACATTAGGACATATACTTGACTTAGCCGTTGATGTAGGCATTCATGGCGTAAAACTAGAGGACAGTAAGATGGTTCCAGTTTATACTACAATAAAGAGATGCTATGAGTGCGGCTATCAATTTACGGATGAATCAAGTACTTGTCCTAGGTGCGGCTCTATTAGGATACGCAACAGCAAGAAGATCATTGATGCCTTAAGGAAGATATCACAGGAGGTTGACGTTGTTATACTAGCTACAGACCCTGACGACGAGGGTGAAAAAATAGCTTACGATGTCTACTTGGTGCTGAGACCCTATACTAATAGCTTCATGCGCATAGAGTTCCACGAGGTTACGAGGACTGGATTACTTAAGGCTCTCACATCACCCAGAAACATCAGTATGAATAGAGTTAATGCACAGATAATACGAAGAGTTGATGACAGGTTAGTTGGATTTGAGCTGAGCTCTGTACTTAAGGAACACTTCAGTAAGTACTGGCTCGGTGGCGGGAGAGTTCAGTCACCCGTTCTCGCATGGATCACTGACAGATACCTTGAATATCTTAAGAACAGGGAGTACTTAATCGTAGCGCTACTTCCAGTCAAGAGCTTAAGGGTGAAGATGTTTGTAACTGATAAGGAAAAAGCTAGTAAGATTCTAGACTTAATCAGTAAGTCAGGAATTACGCTGCGGTTAGTGAATACTAAGGTAGCCGATGTCTCACCCAAACCTCCCTATACAACTGATGCCCTACTCTTCGATGCCTCATACGTGCTCAAGCTGAGTCCAGGCAAGATCATGAGAGTGGCACAGGACTTATTTGAGCTAGGACTAATAACCTATCACAGAACTGACTCCACGCACGTCTCAGCTGCTGGGGTTGAGATCGCTCGAGAACTCCTTCATTCCTTGGGGCACCTAAATAATTTTGTCCCGCGTAAATGGGGGTCCGAAGGAACACATGAATGCATTAGACCTACTAGACCCATAAAATCCCTTGATGAGCTGGATGTAGATTACGCAGTGCTAGCAAGATTTAATCTAACTTGGTACCACAAAAAACTGTACGAAATGATCACTGAAAGATTCTTAGCAAGCCAAATGAATAAGGCAAAAATAGAATTCAGCACATATGATGTCTTAGTAGATGGTGTTAAGCTCACGTCCATAGAAGTGCCTACCAGAGTAATCGAACCTGGCTTCACTAAAGTAAGCAGTTTACGAGTATACGAAGAGTTGAGGAATAGACCTGAAGTCACACTTAGACCTGATGCCGTCAAATTGATTAGGTCATCGAAATCTAAGCTGTACACTACTTCCGACATAATAAGGCTGATGAAGGAGAAGAACATTGGACGCCCCAGCACGTACGCTAAAGCCATAGATAATAACCTCAAGCACGGCTACATCATACTTTCTAAGAAATACATGTACTTGATACCCACAAAATTAGGACTTGAAGTATCTGACTTCATTAAGAGTTACTACCCGGAACTAGCTAGTGAGAAAGCTACCAGAGAACTTGAGGAATTGATCGATGTGGTCCGCGAAGGCATGCTAAACAGAAGTAAAGCCCTGACATACTTACTCAGCGACTTAATTAGTATTAGGACTAACTACTTAGTTAAGACAGTAAATGCAGATTTAAGCACTAATGAGGAAGCTACAATAGCAGAAACCTGAGAGCAATGTTACTTAGTTCGCACTAACTCACACTTTAAATTAATTTCTCAATAGTTATTTCGATGAATGAAACAAGTTTACCTCTCCTATCCTCACTGCCTATCCTAACATTCTCGAGTTTAATCACGTCACCCATCCGATCTCTAACGGCGTTGTATACTGCTACTGCTTTAGAGATTTTATCTCCTTTACCCTTAATGATTATCCTCTTGACACCCTGGTTAAAGAGTATGGCTATCGAGACTATGTAGTCAGCTATTGGCTTATTACCTATTGTTATTCTGCTCTCCTCGCTCAATTCTTTTACCCCCATAACTGAATGACACAGTTATAATATAAAAGAATAATCTTGGCTAGCATAGCTTTAACCTAGCAGCCATAGTGTGATTTTAACCTAAAGTAATCGCTCCACATGAACTCTGTTGTAATGTGTGAAAGCATTACTACAGGAGGTATAATTTAAGTTTAAGTGTCATGTCTTAAGCTATAAACACCTAAAGAATGAAATCTAGTGGCTGAAGGTGCTTTAAAATCGACTTACACTATGGCATATAAGCTTATATATAGACACATGTCATGAATAAATGACGAGGTAGTAAAGATGATGTCGACAAGAATGGAAAGCCCTCTAAGAACACTGCGGTCCTCAATAAATAAGGACGTCCTAGTTAGGGTTAAGGACGGTAATGCTTACTATGGAAGACTAATAATGACTGATGCCACAATGAACGTTGTGATGACAGAGTGTGAGGAACTTCATTATGAGTCAGACGAACCTGTGGCTAAGTACGGTACTGTCCTAATTAGGGGGAGTCAGATTCTCTATATTGTAGTTGATTTCAAGAAGTAATTGAATACACCTTATAAGTTTTAGAGTCTTAAAAATCATTATGTTTCCCTGCCTAACTAGTACTATTACATACGATAGATAAAGCTTTAATTCAACAACATCCCCACTCATATAGGTATGCGCCATGGCGAGAAATATCTTTATTGAAGCGGTAGGCTGGACACCTGTAGAAGAGCAGCATATTGAGCTAGTTGAAAGAAAGGGACTAGGACATCCCGACTTTATTGCTGACTCGGCAGCTGAAGTGGCTAGCGTAGCTCTTTCAAAGTACTATTTAGAGAAATACCAGGTCATACTACATCATAACCTAGATAAGGTGCTTCTTGTTGGGGGGCAAGCTAACCCCACTCTTGGCGGAGGTGAAGTACTGCACCCGATCTACATTATAATTTCCGGAAGAGCTACAGAGTATGTTGTGAGAGGTAACTCAATTGAGCGTATTCCTGTAGGTACAATAGTAACTAACGCAGTTAAGGACTGGATAAGAAAGAATTTTAGGTTCCTGGATCCAGACAGGCATGTTATTATCGATTACATGATCCGGGGTGGTAGCTCAGACTTAGTCAAGACTTTTGAGCTAGGAGTTAAAAGCAGACCTTTAGCTAATGACACGAGTTTTGGAATTTGCTTTGCTCCATTATCAACTCTAGAAAAGCTAGTCTTAGAGACCGAGAACTACTTAAATTCAAGATCATTTAAGGAAACCATACCTGAGGTGGGAGAGGATATAAAGGTCATGGGCTTACGCATAGGTAAAAAAATAAAACTTACTATAGCAGCGGCAATGATTTCAGGACTTATACCTGACGTAGACCACTACATTTCAGTCAAAGAGGAGGTCACTAATAAAATCAGGGACTTAGTAGTAAAGATCGCACCAGAGTATGAAGTTGAGGTATTCTTAAACACTGCGGATAGACCTGAAAACGGTGTTCTCTACTTGACCGTAACTGGTACCTCTGCGGAACACGGAGATGACGGCATGACAGGAAGGGGAAACCGAGTTAATGGATTAATAACCCCGATGAGGCCTATGAGTCTCGAAGCAACAGCTGGTAAAAACCCTGTCAGCCACGTAGGCAAGCTTTACAATGTGCTAGCAAGAAAAATAGCTGAGAGAATTATCAGAGAAGTACCAAAAATCAGAGAGGTATACGTGGAGTTGCTTTCACAGATAGGGCAACCGATAGACCAGCCGCTAGTGGCCTCCGCTAAGGTATTATTAAATGAGGGAGTCACGCTACAGTCAGTTAAGTCTGACGTTGAAGGTATTATTGGGGAGGAACTCGAAGATATAACTAAATTAACAGAAAAAATAGTGGAGATGCAGGAACAGCTGTTTTAGTTTGTGTAATTAAACATCTATGATGTATGAAACCGGGTCTGATGAATGTGATGATGGGTCGGTGACTGAGAACACGTATTTTTATCTACATCTATGCACGTACTATGTACAGAAATTATTAAGTTACTTGGTGATTCATTATTAGAGACTAAATAAACCTGAGCTCTTACATTAAGATTAATAACTACTTACGATGTTAAGGTCATGGAGTAAGGGACGTACATATGGTGACCACACTTGCGAGGGTTTACAAGTCACTAGACAGTGCCGACTTTAGAATTCTACTAGTACTTGACTCCCTGCTGGGCAAATTCGAATTCGTCCCTTTAGAAGTAATTGAAAGGAAATGCAATTTAAGTCCTAAGGAGTTATTGCGAAAGCTGGATAAGTTACATAAGCTAAAGGTCATCAAAAGAGCAACTGCGCCTAGAATTAGCTATAAGCTAACGTACTTAGGCCTTGACTGCATCGCCCTTCATCTACTGGTAAAGAAAGATGTAATTGCATTCCTAGGTAATAAGGCAGGCATGGGTAAGGAAAGCGAGATATACTTAGCTAAAACTCCCAGCGGACGTCTCGTTGCTGTAAAATTCTATAAAATAGGTAGAATAAGCTTCCAGAGGGTTAAGAGGGTACGTTCATACGTTGTAGATGAGAGCAACTGGCTCATCAGATCAAAAATAGCTGCTGAAAGAGAGTATAATGCCTTAAAGGAACTAATGAAATACACGCCCTATGTGCCTGGCGTGTGGGGCTGGAGTAAACACTCAGTAGTTATAGATTACATAGAGGGTATAGAGCTGTACAAGTACAGGGACGCATTCGACCCATTAGGCATTCTAGCAAAAATACTATCAGTCATTCGAGAAGCTTACTTAAAGCTTGGCATAGTTCATGGTGACCTAAGCGAGTATAACATTATAGTACGTGTAGGGGATGTAGAGATACCATTTATCATTGACTGGCCTCAGTACGTCTACAAGGAAGATCTGCAATCAATGTTTTACTTAAAACGTGATGTAGAATACATCATTAAGTTCTTTAAACGGCGATACAGAACTACACTAGATCCCGAAGTTGCCCTTAGGTATGTGACGGGGAGAATTAATGAACTCTCACTGGAAGGCAGTAGTAGGAGTTGACATAATTAGGAGTGGTGGCACCGACCTTAACCAGTATTACTATGCGATTGCAATATTACAGGATGGACGTGTGAGAAAAACGGAAGAAGGCAGTTTAGGACACCTGATCAGGTTGCTGTGGGAGTACAGGCCCGCACTACTAGCTGTAGATAACATTTATGAATTAGGTGGCACAAAAGAGAACTTAAGGAGAATTCTAAGGTTTATACCTCCAGAAACCGAGATAGTACAGGTTACGCTCGAAGATAGTAGATTTCATGACCTTAAGGAGGTTGCCTTTAAGGCTGGTTTACTTATAGATAAAGGAAAATTACACCCCTTTAAAACAGCTGCCCTTCTAGCTATTCTTGCAAACGAAGGTTACGGAACTAGATTATCGTTGTTTGAGAGGAAGGTTAAGATAATTGTTTCTAAGGGTAGGTCAGGCTATGCAGGAGGTTCTAGGTCTGACAAGTACCAGAGAAACATGCGTGCTGCAGTAATGCGGATGGTTAAGAGAATAAAGGAAGAATTGGATAAGAAAAGAATAGATTACGACTTAATGATAAGGAGGAGCAAAGGTGGTGTTGAGAGAGCTTTATTCATAGTTTATGCTGACAGGAGAGACCTAACGGGCATTGTTAGAAATATTAAGGGTTACGACGTGGCAGTCCGGATAAAGCCTGTAATTAACGCTAGGTTCTTCAAACTAATAGAGAGTAAGAGGCCTGAACGAAAATACCTGATCGTAGGATACGACCCAGGAGTTGTTGCTGGACTAGCTGCAATAGATTTGGACATGTCTCCCGTACTCATTATTTCGGGCAGGGAGCTTGATCGTGGAACAGCTGTTTCACTCTTAACGGACGTGGGAATACCTGTTGTCATCGCGACAGATAAGAACCCGCCGCCCGATATGGTAAAAAAGCTTGCTGCTATGGTTAACGCACAGCTTTTTACTCCACCTAAGTCATTAAGCACCGGAGAGAAGGAATTACTAGTAAACGAGTACACAAAGAAGTTCGACGTAGAAGTCAGAAACACACATGAAAGAGATGCACTCGCTGCTGCATTGAAGGCTTACAGCATCTTCCGAGAAAAAATGGAGAAACTCAGTGCCAAAGTAAGAAGTATTGGCATCAAGGTTAGGAACCTACAGAAATACAAGATCAAGCTTTTACATAATGAGCCACTAGAAAACATTATTGAAGACATAATCAACGATGTTTTATCTGCTAGTAGGCGCGATGAATCGAGTGCTAGATCAGCTCATTCAATACTGGTCAGGGATAAGCAGCTTGAACAGAGCAACTTAGAAGAAAAGATTAGAGAATTAGAAAGTAAAGTTGAGCACTTAACAGCTGAACGTGAGAAACTCAGGCAAAGAATACGGGAATTGGAGAATGAGTATAACTACCTTAAGTCAGAATTAAACATAATTTCAACAGAGTTGAGTAAGGACGTACTAAAAGAGAGAAAAGTAAGTGAGTTAATCCAAAGGCTAAAAAACGTAAACGCATACGCACTAAAATTAGAGAAGGATTTAGTTAGTCTGAAGCAGAATTTAAGCACTATAATTCAAATGATTGAAGGATGCTTCCGAGGCGACTACGTACTAGTAAGAAGAATTTCCTCAAGTCCAGCAGGCATCAAGGACAGCGCTGAATGTTTAGGTAAAATTAGGAGGAATGAAATAATCTTCTTAGATGTCACTCAAGGAAATCAAGGTCTGCTAGCAACACACCTAAAAGATTTTGTGGACCTTTGCATCAACCTCGGCTTAAGGATAGCACTTCCTAAGAATAAGGTTTCAGATCAATTAGCCAGTGCCTTAGTTAATACCTATTACATTCCTGCATTAACTGTACAGGATTATTACTTCATAGGTAGTAAATTAACCCTGCTCCCGAAACACGCAGTGACAGAGTTAGATACTATTCATGAAAGACTTAAAAAACTTCGTGAAGAGCAGGCACCAAAACTGACTGAGGAGGCGTTAGAGAAGCTAGTAGCTGAGTATCGTGAAAAAAGAACAGCTCTTCTAAGTAAGAAAACTACCTCACATAAAATATCAAAGAATTAGTCTGATAGTATGTACTTTCTTGTTTTAGCTCCCCTCTTATTTAATGCTTTTAAAGACCTCTACTAGATAAGAACCTACGGAAAGTAAGGTAACTAGCATGGTGACCTTATAGTGAAAAAGAAAAAGCTAATATTTAAGAAAGAGTACGGGAGCGCCATACTTGAGGGCAGGAAAACAGCAACGATCCGCCTCACATCCAGGGTAAGAAAAGGAGATACTGTAGACATAATTGCTGGCAAGATAAAAATAGGTACAGCAATGATCGAAGATGTAGAAATAAAGAAATTAAAGGAGTTAACGGATAATGATGCAACAATCGATGGTTTTAAAAATAGAGAGGAGCTTATAAGAACGCTCAAGAAGATCTACAGAAAGAAAATAAATGATAACTCTGAGGTCAAGTTGATTAAATTTAAGCTAATCGGCAGAAATGAGTAAGATCTGTATTTTGTGAAAAATACCTTCCTGCCGCTTTTCCTCATAGTGACTATCTCTGTATTATTCATTATTAAAGAGCTCAGATAAACAAATTATGTAAACCAATCAGCACTACTAATACCTAGTTCTACTGATATAGTCTTCGTCTATGGTCTTCTTAAGATCTATGCAATTCGGTCCATCACTATCCTTCATGTTCTATTCGCCTGGCAAGGAGGAAATCACGGAATAAAAAGACCTAGAAAGCAGGAAATTGTAAGCACTTATGAGAAGTTACTTCCTTAGGACTATTATAAAGGAAATATTCGACTTTGGCACTACTAGTCCCTTACCTCTACTTAATACGCCTATTTCATACTTAGATAGCTTTACAAGCCTTCCTTCAAGCTTTTGCCCATCAGTCAGGTGGATCTCTATTTCAGATCCTATAAGGTCTGATGTCAGGACAGTGTCATCAAGGTCCTCCTGAGAGTACCCGTGAAGGTCGGTCTCACCTAAAAAAGCGTATAGGATTGCGTGCCTGAAAACTACATAGGGCGTATTGGAAACACTCACACCTATTTCATACTTTGAGACTTCATCTACTACTCCTTCAATAGGATCCTCATGTCCCAAGACATATATCCTTATGACCTTACCAACTAATCTTTGATCAATTATGTTCTCTCTCATTTCTCCTTACCAGGTGCGTGCAGTCCTACTATTGCTAATCATGTTAATAAATATTTCATACTTATTAAGTATACTATGTAAGAAGCCGAGGTGTTAGACCCACAATATTGAGTCATGATGAAAAACCACTCTGAGCGGTGATTGGGCTGAGCTACACTGACTATTAAGTAGTACTTTAAGTTGTAGCAGTTAAGGTTAAGTCAGTACTGGTCTCAGCTCACCTCCCTATAGTCAAGTCCGAGATCTTCTGCATACCTGTATGCTTCCCTCATTTCCAAGGAATTTGGCCTCCTATCTATGTCCTTATAATCCTTAGGCGATCTGAAAACTTTATACTCTGGTCTATACTGACCCATTATGTTAACTAGTGCATTACTGCAGTTCAGCGCAATCCACTTCAGAACAGGTTTTGTGCAACATTCGATATGATTCGGCAGCACTAAATGCCTGATAATTATTGGATCACCCGAGTTGCAGACAATCCTTAAATTACGGGTTATGACATCATAATATCTATCAACAAGTGAAAGTCTTGACGCACACCTATTGTTGCCGTACTTGAAGTCGGGTAGCCATATATCTATTAAGTCAGCAATAATAGCCAGTGCCTCCTCGGTAAGATACATGTTGCTATTCCATAGCTGCGGCACATTCACATTAACAAATTTCAGTGATTCAATAATATTGTGTATGTTAGGTGTCGGATCACCACCAACGTGGTTTATGTTTCTAGCCCCTTCACTTCTGAGGTATTCTTGAATTACAGCTAACTCCTTGGCTCCAGCCTCAACGCCTTGATACGGATTTTCTTGAGATATATCGTAATTCTGACAGTATACGCACTTAAAGTTACAACTACCGTAAAATATTGTGCCACTCGGAACAAGTGGGGCCTCCTCACCCAAATGCAAGAAGTACGTAGTTACATATGATTTAATACCTAAGCCGCAGAAACCATGCCTGACCGTCCTGTCAACTAAGCACCTCCTTTCGCAGAACCTGCACTCCGTAACAATTCTCTTTGCTAGCTCTATCTTTAAATCGAGGAAACTGTGCTGAGGCGCAGGTAGCTTCATCCACTCACTTAAAGTTAACTTACCACTTCTTGCCTCATCAAGCATTTTAAGAAATTTAGTGCGCGCAGAATCATGTGCCTCCCAGAGTTCCTCCAACGTTTCGATGCTCCTCGGATCGGAGTCAATGGGTACTTTCTTAGCTATCATGAATTTTGCTGGCGAAGAATTAGCCATTACCGAACAATACCACTTCAGCTTGCGTTTAACTCTCTCACTATTCCAAACTGCCTCTGCGTCAGGCCTCACAAGCTTCCAAAACACCTGCCAGCACCTCTAAGCACTATAAAAGCTTATCAGACTGATTAATTTTAGGTTATTACAACACGCGGGCGTATTTCAGCGCTTCACCAATGGTCAGGTATTCTGAGAAAGTAATTCATCTATAGTTCTAATAACATTTCCACTACATACTCTATTCTTGCTGAGACACACACCCTCAAGAACTAACAGTTTTCTTTTAAAGTCCGGGCTGCTCCTGCCGTTAATCGTATAGCCGCCCAGACTTAGGTCCGACCTTACGACTCTGTGACAGGGAATAACTATGGGCATTGAATTTTCCTTGAGTATTTTTCCTATGTAACGCGGTGGCAGCCCTAGGCACTCCGCCAGTGTCTTGTACGTAGTAACCTTGCCTAACGTGATTAGCTGAAGTAGTGCATGTAATACCTCTTTGATCTCGTCTGAATTACTTAATAATACCCTTAAGTGCTTCCCATCAGTAACTTTAATAGTTAGTAATCTCATATGCTGCTCCTAGTTCACTTCCCTAGAGCTTTCTTAGCTTTGATAACTATGACTCCTTCATCCTCATTTCTCTCTATTATAAACTCTGTACCCCACTTTTCAACCATGTTCTTAGGTATGTATAGGTTCAGCGGAAGTGTGTAGTACTCATACACATACGTTTTACCTTTTACGGTTTTCCTACCCACTACTTTCCTTACGGTGGCAGTACGCCTAACAACAGGCATTGTTAACGCCCCAGATAGATTTCTCTATAGAAGATATAATATTTTCACTACTACATACTCCTGAGCCTCGCTTTGCGGATTACGCTAAAAATTATTTTAGAATACCACAGAGATCTCAGGGTGTAACGTATTGCACAGGAAAGTGACATTACTTGAATTAGAGGGCTTAGCAATAAATAACTTAATTAAGCTTTACAAGGTTGATGAGTGTTTCAGTAATAAGCATGTGAGGTACGCTAAAATACGTGTGGAGACTGTGAATGGAGAGCACCTTGAAACAGAGTGTCTTGATCAGGAGAGAATAGGTAAAATAATAGCGATTCTTACTAATTATCAAAAATGGAGCAGGGATATTGCGGGAACACTAAGTCATGAGTGAATATTTTACGACTGTACAGTTAACCTTAAGTACAGAGTTCTCTACTACCTGACTAAACCGTCTGAAGTCTGTCCCCTAAAGAGAACTTATTGCATTATTGTGGGTTTTAAACCCGCTTTCTTTCAGTATTAGTCAGTACAAACATTAAAGTTATGAATTTCCTGCGTTGTACCACTTCTAGTACTACTAAACTACTAACAAAAGTAGAATAATCACTTAAAGCAGTGTGGGTGTACATTCCTGTACTATTTCACCAACGTCCGCTAGAAAGTTCAAGAAATATGTAGTGAACCGGCAAGTAGAGGTCTAACATTTTAGTTATAAAGATCCCCTCATGAGATGATGAGTGATTATTTCAGTACCATTAGTTAAACTTTAATCTTAGGAAACACTAGTAACTGCTAGATGATGAGTGGTGTTACATATGATTTAAAGGCTGAGATGATTAGGGCACCAGACACTGATAATATGTATTTTCAGAGCCGTATAACTCAGGTACAGTAGCTGTGCTCTCATCTACTATAAACCTGTGAGAACATCTTCAAATTAGCACTATAACAGAAGCGAAGTCGAAGTTAAGGGATAACGCTTTTTACCTCCCTAAGCTGGTCTATTGGTTGGGTTGGCACTAACATGAGGTTCTGTCCGAAATGCGGTACGATGCTTGAACCTGTAAAGAGGAATAAGAAAACTATCTTAAGGTGTCCTAGGTGCGGGTATGAGGAGGTTGTAAAGTCCACTAAGTCTAGCGAGTATAAGCTAGTTGTTAAATCAGGTAAAGAGAACAAGGTAAAGACAACATCACTAGTTAGTGAAGGTAAAGTGACCTCAAGAAAGAAAGAAGAAATAGAGCAGGAGAAAGAGGAGTTCTATGAAGTATTTCTTGATTTAATGAGTGAAGAGGAGGGTTCCTAAGAAGGGGCTATTCTTCAGCTAATATTAAACTTATAAGTTTAGCTATAAGGTAGATTTCTGGAGTGTAGCGGGGGTGCCCGAGCTAGGTCAAAGGGGGCGGGCTCAGGACCAAGTAGTGGGAGCCCCGCTGGCGTAGGCCTGCGTGGGTTCGAATCCCACCCCCCGCACCACATATTGCCATGTGTTTCTGTAGGGTGCTAATGTAATCTCAGCTAAGCACTATACGTGGTTACTTGGTTGTGTTCTATAACTTCTTAATTCTCCGAGTCCTTTCAAGCGAATCAAGCAACTTGTTAAGTACTTCAATATCCTCAATATTAACCTCATCTACCGCCTTAATCTTCGCAAGGACTTGGTATATTCTATAAGCTATGAATTTTTCAAGTTCATCTAATACGGCCGATGTCGTTACTGATACTGCTTCACTTTCGCTTTTTACTACTTTAACTGTCCCGTGAATAGGGCAGACGACCTCACCGCTCTTCAATTTAAATAGAGGGGTCCTGCATAGAGGACATGATTGGTCAAGCATTATAGCACCAGACCTGAGTAAGTCACTCATTTTCTTAATGACCTCCTTCCTATTTCCTTCACTCATGACTGCTCATCCATTAAGGAAATGACAATAGGTTTAATTTATTACTTTTCCAGAAATTTTCTAGTTCTTGGGTGTGAGTAATGGCACCGCAACCCCCAGTAGATGTGAAGTCACTGAATGAAGCTAA
>JAGGTW010000030.1 GCA_021163585.1 Desulfurococcales archaeon
ACCGTAGGTTATTACTTCAATTCCCTTACTGCTGTAGTAGTGGGAGTCTAGTCCACCAACACATACGGTCTTCTTCAGCTCCCTACCTAGGACCTCCCGGGCCGCAGAGGTAGCTACACTAACTAACTTGCTGTCCGGGCTCGTTATAGAGGGCGTTAACTTACTAATTAACTTGAGGCTCAGTTTTACGTCAGGGAACCCCTTCCGCAGTTCATTCACGAACTCTTTGAGTTCTTCTTCCACACGTTCGGGGTTCTCCTCAACGATCAATCTTCGGTCTATTGAGAACGCGTAATATCCCGGAACTATGTTGACTTTAGTACTGCCCCTGACCTCACCTCCTAAGGTTACGGTGGGTTTAGCACCTCTCGGGTCGTCATAGTCGTACTTGCTTACCCTGTCTTCCAGCGACTTGATGTATTTACTCATGAATTCCTGAGCAACCCTCACCATGTACTCGAAGGCGTTAGTACCTAACCAGGGTGATGAGCCGTGGGCCTGCTTACCGTGTACCTCTACTAAAGCCCACACAGCACCCTTATGACCTATCCAGACCTTGTCAACGCCGCTGGGCTCACCTATTATTACGTAGTTTGGCTTCGAGAGCTCCTTCTCTACAAGGTACCCAGTCCCCGTACGCCCACCTATCTCCTCATCAGGTACTAGAGCGATCTCGATGCTGCCGCTGAAGTTCTTAAATACTTCTGTGAAGGCCCTCACAGCCAGTATTGCAGCAGCAATACCTCCCTTCATGTCGACCGACCCGCGACCGTAGAGCCTGTCACCTTCAACTACGGGTTTGAAGGGGTCTCTATCCCATCCTGACCCAGGGGGCACAACGTCGTAGTGCCCGTTAAAGTGCACTACAGGCTCGCCGCTGCCCACCCTGCCAATGAGTATGTACCTGGGGTAGTCAGCGTAGTCAGGGAAGTACTTAGCTACTTCATTTTTCGGAACTTCATAAACCTTGGTATCCATGCCGATCTCCTTAAGTATTGATTCAGCAGAGTCAACGAACTCCCTGAAGTTTTCTCCGGGCGGGTTAACTGTGGGTACCGATACAAGCTTTGAGAGAACCTCCAGACCCCACTCAGAGTACTTGTCAATTAAGTTAAGTAAATTACTCAAGGACATTTCAGGCGCCTCACATACTATATTCACCTAAGGAAAATCAACTTTATGGCTACTCCATGATTTGCTAGCTGAATAAGGTCACCGCACCCTCATTCAGCTATAGGTCTTATGTCAACACCTAATGCCTTAGCTGCCTCACGCGCACCACGATCTATGAAACCCCCAATGATTACGAGTTTGGGGGTGACACCTTCAATACGCTCATACAGCTTCCCTATTCTAAAGAGCCCGGCTACATCACTCTTGGATACCCTAGACTTGACCTCAATTAAGATGTGCTCCCTATCCTTAATAATGACATCGACCTCTATGATCGATGGGTAGCCATACACGTACCCTTCATTATCCTTGTAGACCCACCTCTCAACCCTAGCTACACCGAAGACCTCCTCAACAACGTACTTCATACCTTCACGGAAGGCTTCCTCACTCAAAATCCCGAACCTGTGGCTTACAGCCATAACGATTCTTCTTAAATTCCTTAACTCCTCCTCCACCCTAATAAACCGCTCCTCAAGCTTACTAACTCTCTCCTCCAGTTTAGCGAATCTCTCTTCTAATTGAGCAAACCTTTCTTCTAACTTAACGAATCTTTCCTCTAGCTGGGCAAACCTCTCCTCAAGCTTCTCCATCCTCTCCTCTAATCTAATAACTCTCTCTTCTAACTTAGCGAATCTTTCTTCAAGTTGAGCAAATCTTTCCTCTAGCTTTTGCTGCCTCTCTTCCAGCTTTTGCTGATGTTCCTCAATCCTAGCAAACCTCTCCTCAAGAGCCTGCTGACGTTCCTCTAGCTTTTGCTGTCTTTCTTCAAGCCTCATCTGCCTTTCTTCTAGTTTAGCAAATCTTTCAAGTAATTCCCTAAAACCTAGTAAGCCCATCATGGCGTATCTGAACTCACGGTCCTCCTCAAGAGCTCTCAACAACTTCTCTTTTTCGGTGCTGGTAAGTCCCAGTACTCACCACCAAGTACACGATCATGTAACATAGTTAATATAACTAATTTCAGAGTTACCTCAAGACTGCCTAGGAGCTGGGAGCACTGTATTGAGGTACTCGTAAGCACCCAGCCACTCATACCCTCTCTCCGTAATTCTGTAGTAGGTTCTTTCATCGATTCTATACTCGATTACCAACCCATGCTTTGCTAGGTAACTAATGACGGTCTTACCCCTATCGACTGGTAGCTTAGCTTGAAGACTTAACTCAGTGATTCCCAGGTCTCTCTTAGCCAGTGACTTAAGTATAGACTCTACTATGTCGTGCCAGCACCTGTACCTCCTCATCTAACTCACAAATTGTGAGTTTTGCTTATAACTTATGAAGTTGATGCTTGTATAGGGCTGATACTATGCAGGAGATTGAGGAGCTGTCAGCTGGGGGTTCCGTAAGGATGAGGGGTCCACTAAAGTTCGGGAGACTGAGTATTAGTGGGTCGCTGAAAATTGACGGTAGTGCTGAAGGTGGGGAACTGCACGTCAGCGGGTCTGGAAGCATTAGCGGTGACTTGAGGGTTAGGGAGCTTAAGGTTTCAGGGAGCATGAGCATAAAGGGGAGCTTAGAATGTGATGAAGTGAGTATTTCAGGAAGTACTTCGGTTGATGAAGAATTAAAATGTGTTAAACTGGAGGTCTCAGGTAGCTTGAAGGCGCGTAGAGTAGTAGCTACTGAGGTAACTATTAACGGGTCTCTCAGAGCGAGTGAGGTACTTGCTAAGGAGGTAGTAATAGGGAGGAAGTCGAAGGTGTACGCTAAGGTAATAGCACGTGAGGTCAGGGTAGGGAAAGAAGCTGAAGTAAGTGAGGTAATTGGTGAGGAGGTCGAGGTCGGGAAAAATGCTGAAGTGGACTTGATTGAGGGGGAATACGTTAGTGTGGCGAAGAATGCTGAAGTAGGTGAGTTAAGGTACGTTAATAGGGCAGACATAGATGAGAGAGCTGAGGTCGATAAGTTAGTTAAAATTGAGAAATTATCAAGGGAGATACCGGGGTCAGTGAAAGGTGCCTGAACCAGTAAATTAATTAATAAAAATCCATGGCTTTCTAGAAATCTCTTTATAGCCTAACGCCTCATAAACCTTTATAGCTGGCTTATTGACTTCTCGGACATGAAGCAGTGCTCTCGCACCTGATGCAACAGCGTCCTTAGTTATGGCTGATGTCACGGCCTTAGCGGTACCCTCTCCCTCTATGGTTAGGGTGTGTAAATACGTCTCCAATAACCCATACCTCCGGCATTTTGAGGTATGTGCAAGCAATCGATACAAGCTCATTACCTGTAAAGAGTCCGTAGTACCTCCACTGGCTTAGGAGTTCTACAGCCCTAGCACTACTTATGGGCCTTCCCTGAACGTTCTTGAGCCTCATAAACTGCTGTACGTGATTTCCGCGATTACTGTGTAGCCTGATAACTCCTTCATGCGGGTATTCCTTAAAATTACTGGCAGTTACCGCCATATCTATATGGTTTGTAATGTACACGTTCTTCACTCCCTTACTTGTTAGGTAGTTAGTAACGTCGCTAAGGCAGGCACCGCCATAAACTTCGATTACTGTAGCTTCATTAGTAGGCACGTGCATTAAGAGAAGGTGGAAGTCACTCCATAAGTGTACGCCGTATCTGTGGGGCCCTCCCCATACAAGGACATACCCTTTAATTAAGTCATCGTCAACTACGAAGCACGCGTTAATATTCTCGAAGCTCATATATTAAGTCGTACATTATGTAGATGTGTGTAATGGGGTCTCTCATGTAGAGGTTCCTCACAGCACGCCATAAGTTAAGGCTTAGTGAGTTAAGGCTTACTACCCGCCTCAATGAGTGCCTCCTATTTAACATAAAAAGTTAATTACTATATTAACTACTCACTTACTTCCTCCTTAAGGTAAAGGTTGCTAATTATAAGTTAATCCTCCATTTAGGTGAGGATAATACTTTAAAGCACCCTGCAGACCATAGTAATGTAACTTCATGAGGTTTAGAATAATGTGTGCTACACCATGTATTAGGAGGTGATCTAAAACGAAGATCATTGTTTTAATGAAGCCAGCACCAGATGTTGAAAAGGTAAGATTTGATGTTAGGAGAGGGATCGTTGATAGGTCATCAGCTAAGCTTGAAATAAATCCATTTGACTTACACGCTATAGAAGCTGCTGTTAGAATTAAGGAGTCCGTAGGTGGTATAGTTACGGTTATTTCGATGGCACCCCCGCATGCTGAGCCCGCCTTGAGGGACGCACTAGCTAGAGGTGCTGACAGAGCCATACTGCTTAGTGATAGGAGGTTTGCTGGCTCGGACACTCTAGCAACTTCCTACACGCTCGCGTCAGCTATCAAGAAGTTAGGTGAGTTCGACCTGATTATCTGTGGTGAGAAGTCCGTTGACGGCGATACAGGGCAGGTGGGTCCTGAGGTTGCTGAGTTCTTGGGTATACCCCACGTATCTTACGTAACCGAAATTAAGGAAGTAGGTAGTGAGTCCGTAACTGTTGTTTCTGACTTTGGTGTAGCTTACTACTCGGTGAGGGCTGAGCTACCTGCACTGCTTTCGGTTACTAAGGAGGTCAACGTGCCTAGGAAGCCGAAATTTAAGGACTTGATGAAAGCTAGGAAGGCTGAGATTGAGGTTTGGAGTGCTGATGACTTAAAGAATGTACTCGACCTTAATAGGTTAGGTCTTGAGGGCTCGGCAACTAGGGTCGTTAAGGCGTACTACGCTTTAGAGAAAGGTAGGGAGGGCATCAAGGTTAAGGGTAATGAGGGCATTCGTAAGATAATTGAGTTGCTCTCCTCATCAGGGGTGATCTGAGTGAGTGGTGAGGGAGTACTCGTTTACGCTGAGTACATTGAGGGAATGCCGCATCCAGTAACTTACGAGTTAATAGGTAAGGGCAGGGAATTAACAAGCAAATTAGGCGGCTCAGTCAAGGCAGTCATCATAGGTTCTGGAGCGAGTGGTCACGCCGAAGAACTCATTCACTACGGCGCTGATGAAGTTTACGTCTATGAGTGCGGTGAGGGGGTAGCGCTCAATACACTCCTACACAAGGAGTTGCTAGTGGGCTTAATCCGTGAAATTAAACCTAAGTTAGTGCTTTTCGGTGCTACACCTTGGGGGAGGTCCCTAGCACCTAGGGTAGCTGCGGCTCTGAGAACGGGGCTCACAGCTGACTGCTTAGATGTCTACGTTACTGATGACGGCAGCATAGTCCAGGTCAGACCAGCCTTCACAGGCAATATAATAGCTCACATAAAAACCGTAACTACTCCTGCAATGACTACTGTTAGGTACAAGGTATTCAAGCCACCTAAGAAGGACCCCTCAAGAAATGGAGAAGTAATTATTAGGGAAGTTCCTACTGAAGGCACCATTCATCATAAGAAAATTGAAATATTGGGTAAGGTCAGAGAGAAGGAAGTCAACATAGCTGATGCCGATGTAATCGTAGCTGGGGGTAAGGGCCTTAAGAGGAGAGAGGACCTTAAGTTACTTGAGGAACTAGCTGAGGTCTTGGGCGGTGTACTGGCTGTTAGCAGGCCCTTAGTTGATGCTGGGTGGGCATCCAAGGACAGGCAGGTCGGGTTCAGCGGTAACGTAGTTAAGCCTAGGGTCTACATAGCCTGCGGCATATCAGGTTCTCCACAGCATCTTGCCGGAATGAAGGACTCTAAGGTGATTATAGCAGTGAACATAGATCCTTCAGCACCCATAGCTAAGTACAGCGACCTCTTCGTCGTAGGTGACTTATATGAGGTCGTGCCTAGGCTTATAGGGGAGATAAAACGTGTTAGGGGGAGTAAGCCATGACACTTAAGCCCGAACTAATTAACGAGTTAAAGAAGATAGTTGGTAGTGATTGGGTAGTAACTAATAGGGAGTTGATCGAGAGGTATCTCTACGATGAGACATCTGAGGAAGTAAGGCCTAAGGCAGCCGAGGAAGTAGTCGTTGTTAAGCCGAGAACTGCTGAGGAAGTATCGGAGGTACTCAAGCTAGCTAATAGGGAAGGTGTTCCAGTTTACCCGAGGGGTGGGGGCACAGGGTTAGTTGGTGGTGCGGTTCCTACTAAACCGGGCATCGTACTGTCCCTAGAGAGAATGGATGATGTGGTAATAGATACTGAGAACCTAGTGGCTGAGGTAGGTGCTGGTGTAACGCTGTCAAAACTTATTGAGGAGGCTGAAGGGGCAGGTCTTTTCTTCCCACCCCACCCAGGTGATGAGGGCGCCTTCGTTGGTGGTATGATAGCTACGAATGCTGGCGGTGCCAGAGCTGTCAGGACTGGTGTTATGAGAAACTACGTTCTCGGGATAGAGGTGGTACTACCTACTGGCCAGATCCTTAGGCTGGGTGGTAAGGTAATTAAAAACAACATGGGCTACAACCTAATGCACTTAATGATAGGTAGTGAAGGCACTCTCGGAGTTATTACTAAGGCCTACATAAGGCTTTACCCTAAGTACGGTGCTAGCGCCACAATGGTCATTCCCTTCAACAGCAGGTTAGATGCTATTAATACGTCTTATGAAATAATGAGGAGTGGTGTTACACCTCTGCTCTTAGAGTACGCTGAAAGAGACATACTTGAGAGGTCAGCTAATTACTTAGGTCTTAAGTGGCCTGCTGAGGAGGGTACAGCACACTTAATAGTGTCTGTAAGTGAGGCCTTAGAAGACACAGTTTACGGTGAGTTAGAGGTAATTAATTCAATAGCTGAGAAATACAATGCTCTGGAGCCTGTAGTAGCTACTAGAAATGATGAGCAGGCAGAAATACTTAAGATTAGGAGTGAGATCTACAGTGCCTTAAAGAAGGACATGGTTGATGCCCTAGATGTCTCTTTACCCTTAGGGAAGATTTATGAGTTCATGGAAGGTATTAATGAACTTGAGAAGAGGTACGATACATGGATACCTATTTGTGGTCATGTAGGTGACGGAAACCTCCATCCACACATTCTGAGGAAGGAGGGCTGGGGAGCGGAGATGTACGAGAAGCTTAAGGACGACATATACGACCTCACTATGAGATTAGGAGGCTCAATAACAGGTGAGCACGGTGTAGGAGCTACTAGAA
>JAGGTW010000088.1 GCA_021163585.1 Desulfurococcales archaeon
GAATATATCAATACCTGAGCTCCTCAGGCACTCAGCATCAATAACTAGGACCACCGCCCTGCCATGTCGGGCCCCGGTCTCGCAGGCAACTCCCTCATCAATAGTTAAGTGAACGTACTGCCTCCTCATGGGTTTAATGCCTTCTCTGAGTATTAGCTGAAGATTCCTGCCTGCAGTACCGTGGTAGAGCACTCTAGACTCACTATCTAATTCATAGTTAAGCACTACTTCAAACCCTAAACTCCTACTGTGCCCGTACCTAGCCCTGATGAAACCGCCGTTTACTTCAAACCTCCCCTTCGGGTCTAGCAGGGCAAGCACTTTAATGTGTTCTTCAGTAACCCACCCGTACCTGTCCTTATTTACCCACACCTCCCTAATACCTCTTACTAACTCACTAATACTAACCCAGCCCTCACTACCCAACCTTAAGCCAGCTCCCGCCGGGTCATGCCTCAGTAGGTAAGACACCAGCTTACTCAGCGCCAGCCTACCCCTACCGCTCATTAGCAGCTCCGCTCTTGCCCCGCAGTGCACCGGCTCCTCAACATACCTCCCACACTTCCTACACTTATAGACGTCCTTCACAACCCCTCCTCCTTTAAAAGTTAATTACAGCTATACTTATGAGTAATTCCGTACTTACTTGTAGGAGGTGGTCTACTTAATCGACAACTTAGCTAGAGTTACAATAGCGGTTGCAGCACTAGCTACTGGGGTCTTGTGCAGGAGGTTCAAGCTAGGTAGACCCATAGATTACTTAAGTAAGTTCCTGCTATTTATTGCCATGCCCTACCTGATAGTGTACAGTACAATATTCACAGACCTCTCGAAGGTGTCAGCCATGATTTTTGTTTCTGCTACATACACTGCTGCAGCAGTAATTCTGTGCTTCGTAACTTACAGTAAGTTACTTAGGTACCGGAGGGAGTTTGCTGGCTCCCTGATATACTCGTCTGCACTGCAAAATACTGGGTTTCTTCCAATACCTCTAGTTACTGTGCTTTACGGTATTCCGGACCCTGCCGCAATCTATAATGCAGCGAACATTATGGTGGGTTCAATAGCCGTCCCCGTAGTTGGTAACTTGCTTAGAAGGGAGGGCGGGAATGTCGGTTTATTAAGTGTGTTGAAGGGGATCCTTAAATTTCCTCCAGCCATTGCACTCCTTATATCCCTTATACTCAGAGCGCTCTTAGGCAGTACTGCACCACCCACGCCGTTGACTGTGGCTAAGAACTTCTTAGGCACCATTATATTGAGTAGCTTCGCTATCGTCGGGTACAGTATTCTGGGTATTAGGAGGAAGGCCCTCAGCAGACTCGTGCTTTGGGTAGTTGCTTGGCGGCTACTGTTCTCCCCGCTGATGCACATCGCGCTCTCTGCTGCCGTGGGCTTATCAGGGGTCTGGCTCGCGGCATCACTGATTGAGTCGGTAATGCCTCCAGCAACTATGAACCTCGTTTTCGCTAGGATCTACGGCTTCAGGGACGACGTCATAGCTGTAACCATTGCCCTGGTAACACCGCTTTCGTTAATTGCTTCCGTAATTATCGGTGTAGCCATACCTGCACAATAAAAACGAGTGTTGACTCGCCACATAAGTAAGTGAGTTAAGTTGAAGACGTACTGGGCGAGGACCTACATCTTTTAAGTGCGAAGCCCAGCGCTACGGTCAATGCCATAACCAAGAACAGCAAGATATACGTCATTGGTCCGTAGTACTCGATCACTGCCGCAGGTACTTCTTGAGTGTGAGTGATCACGCTGTAGTACGTCATGGTTTTAGTTATGGTTGTTGAGACCGTCGTAGTGACGGTCTCGGTCACTGTGGTTTCGTTGGAGGTAGGCGTGCCTACCGGGGTTGTGGGCGACTCGCCCGCACCTGAAGCATGTGCTGTGTAGACGATCCCATGTGCTGTAAGACCTACGATTACTACTGCAAGCGCTATCAATACCGCCACGTAGTTCTTGAGCCTCAACACTTTCAGCGCCCAGTAAGGTGTAGGAGCTTTGATTAAAAAACATTATTTTAATAACTCAAATATGCCGCAACTACTTCAGCTGAGTGATCTTCTTAACGAACCTGCACTTAGCAGCCACAAGTAACTTGGGGTAATCCTTCGGAATAACAACTTCATCAACGAGCACGATCGACCTAACCACCCTACTGAATAGCTCGTAGGGAACGTCATCACTGATCACCAGCCTCCCTATATTCTTCAGCACTACTTGCTTACCCGATCTGCGTAAGTCCTCAGCACTTAGAACCAACTCACTTATGTCCTTAACCTCCACGCACTCGCTGACCCCCTCCTTAACACCTTCGGCAACGGACCTACTAAGTTCAGTGACTCTCGCACCAGCCTTAGCTGCTACCTCAAGAGCTGCTGAAGTAGTTGCTAGGAGGAGCCTCATAGACTCATTAATTAACTCGCCAATAGTCCTCCCACTCTCTCGAGCCAGCAGCGCTACCCTCCTGTAGAGGTCTTTGTCTAACCCCCTAATAGTTACTGACTTCTTCTCCTCATCTGTCATACATGTAACACCAGTAATACATGATTACACTTAATTTAAACTTTCCTATATCGTGTATGCATTTATGTACTAACTAAGTAAGTGTTTGGGACCTGAGCTGAGTATTCGCAGGTACTTACCTGGGCTGCTGGCTTTGCTGACCGCGTACGTGCTCGTATACATTCATAGGGTAGCCATAGCTGTAATGACTCCCGAATTAAGTGAGCTGCTGGGCGGTAGCAGTGCTGAGTTCCTGGTCTCTCAAATTACTGCAGCTTACTTCTATGCTTACGCACTAATGCAGATACCGGGTGGTGTACTGGCTGATGTACTGGGGATTAAGAGATATACTTCACTCTCACTCCTACTGCTATTTATGGGGTCACTCCTATTTACACCATTAGTTCCCTCACTGATGATAGCTGGCAGGGCACTCATAGGTGCTGGTGCAGCTGCTATATTCATATCGCTTCAGAGGTTCATAGCGGTATTCCACAGTAAGGATGTGGGAGCGAGAATAACTGGGGTAGCGCTGACTGCAGGTAATGTAGGTGCGATACTTGCTACTGCACCATTAAGGTACTTAGTAGGGTATGCAGGGTTAGCAGTAACTTTCGTAGTTCTCGCCATACCTGCAGTAATCCTCTCCCTACAAACCTACTCACAGATACCTGACCTCGGAATATCTGCCCGCCTCGGTCTTAAAGACAGTGTTAAGGCTACTGCAAGGCAGCTGAGGGTGGTTACTGGCAGCATCCACTCTTGGTCCCTCGGCATAATACTCGCTGCAACCTACGGAACCACGCTCGCATTCCAGTCGTACTGGGGGCTTAGGTACTTCATGAGGGTTGGAGGAGTAGATGCGAATACAGCATCACTCTACTTAATGGCTGTAGCCCTAACCTTCGCCGCCGCAACTCCTCTAGTAGGTCACGTATCAGACAAGGTAATCGGAAAGAGGAAGCCGTTACTCCTACTAGCGCCAGTGCTTCAGGCTGCTGCATGGGCCTTCCTCTACTTACTACTGTGGGGTCCGGGGACACATGGTACGTTACTTACGTTACTGGCTGCAATTGCTCTGGGAGCTTCCTCTGCAGTACACATAGTCATAGCGCCAATGGCGAGGGAGGTGTATGAGCGCGAGTACTCAGGCACTTCATTCGCCTTCGTCAACTTTCTCGGGTTCTCAGGCGCTGCCCTCTTAGAGACTCTATTACCTCTCCTAGGTGGGTCAATGAATGCAGTACTGCTTATTTATATACTAGTTAATCTAGCAGCTAGCGTACTGGCCAGATTTACGCGTGAGTCCATGTAGCTCAGGGCACGATGCACTCAGCACGGCAGGCTGGTGCGGGCAGCAACTAACTCCTGCTGCCACTAACAGTTACCACGACCGACTTTAGCAGTCCCCTAAACCATTTTGACGACAGCGCCTGCCCGGCCAAGTACACTAGGGTTCCAACAGCCAAGTGCGCTGCGAGCTTTGGCACGTCCACCCAGAAATGCTTTATGGTTACTTCATGAACGCTGAAGACTGTGAAGTACGCGGCCATTAGTGCAGCTGACACAGTAGTGGCAATCACCTCCCTTAACGGAAGCGAGAACATCATCTCTCTTAGAGTCATTCTGTAAACAATAACCAAGGAGACCGCGGACGTAGCTGCATAAGCCGCTAAGAAAATCAGAGGCACCAGGAGGAAGTTACTGCGCACTGCATAACCTATAGGGGCAGAGACGGCGTAAGCAGCTGCTGTGGAACCCAAGGTCAGTACAGGCACCTTAAAGAGGTAGGACCGAAGTAAGTGTTTATGTGACCCGAGCCCATCAACATCTGCGAGGTCTGAGCCCGTCAGCGCGGACCCGTAAATTCCGAATAACGCATTAATTAGAGAATAGAGCGCTACAATTACAATAAGTACTGAGGCAGACATGTACTGAGGGTTGTAGAGAGAAGCTATAGGTTTAGAAAGTACTGAAAACACTACTACCATGTAACCACCTGTCAGAAGCAGCAACCTCATGGACTCCTCTACATCACTAGCTCTACGCTCCCTAAGCATCCTGGCGTAGAGTGCTGACGCAACAGACCCTGAAGCCTGTACTGGCGCCTCAGCAGATAGAGCCACATTCAAGTATGCTACAGGTACCTCACTACCCGTAACCCACGAAACGATGACCCTCAGCGCACTCCGCAGGAAGCCATTGATTATTCCTATAGCTGGCACGTATGAGGCCTTAAGCCACTCCCTAACTAAGTCTAAGCTAAACCTAGTGTTCACAGCGCCGTGTTGCCTGAGCACGTAAGTACAGTAAGCAATTGACACTAGGAGAGCCAGCATGACCGCCAAAACCGCGCCCAGATACCTGAGACCCACGATAACTACCGCGACATAGGCCGCAGCAAGCCTCAGAGTTTCATATACTAGCCTTTTATAGCCTATTAACTCAGGCTTAATAACCACAGAGAAAGCTGTCAAGTAAGAGTCCAGCGCTACGAGGAGCGGGATAGGGAGTGCAAGTAGCAACTCAGTTAGTCCCCACCCGATCACAGAACTCTCAAAGTAGGCAAGCCCAACATACATCAGAGATAGAGGTATGAAGTACATTATGGTCAAGATCAGTCCGGTGCCTGAGGCTTCGACCTTACCACGCACGTAGTACCGCCGCGACCAGTAGGACCATATGCTGACTGGTGCCGACAGCATTAGCGAAGCAGACAGCATTATTCCCCATAGACCGAACTCGCTGACTGGCAACCTCCTAGCAACAACTACTACGAACCCCACAGCTACGAGCATCCTGTAGATCATAGATGCGTAATTGATTAGTGCCGCATACCTCAACCTGATCCTAGGGGTGCTCACCTCAACTCCAACCCTCATGCAGAGCTGTTGCAGCACGTACTAGTTACTTGAAATGTTGCCAGCTACGTGCGGGAGGTCTGAACGACTGCCCTAAACGACTGCTCACCCGAACTTCCTGATGATGAATCTGTGTCCTCTGTACTCGACAATAGCTATTTCCCCGCTTGACACGAGCTCCGGTATGACCTTATCAGGGTCCAGACCTTTCTCCGTGAGGTACTTGTAGGCATAGTCGATCCTCATGGGGTGTACTGACGTTGTCGCTAGCAGTGCTTTCACCGGGTCACCAACAAGCTTAAAGTTCGATTTTTCGTACCCGATCATCAACTCAACCTTACTTTCGCCCAGGTACTCCCACATTAAGCTGTAGCAGGAGAGCACCCTGTCCTCGGCAGGAGGCTTCACCCACGGCTCGCTCGGAGGTCTAATGGGTACTGCTATGTACGCCTTCTTGATCTTTAATTCCTTAAGGAACTCCGCAACCCTCCTGCACTTACTTATGGAGTCATTGACCCCGCTCACCAGCATGGTCTCAGTTATCACGGTTCCGCTATAAGTTGCAGTAAAGTCCTTAATTGCCTCAAGTATCCTGCCCAGCTTCAGACCCGGATGCGGCCTATTGACCAGCCTCCACGTTTTGACGTCAGCGGCGTCTATTTTGAATGAAACAAGGTCGAAGACGCTTAAGTCACTAACGACGTCATCCCTATAAACAAGAGATCCATTAGTTAGTACAGCAACAGGCACGCTTACGACCTCCTTGATCTTCTCCGCCATCTTACCCAGATTCACGTCCAAAGTCGGCTCACCATCAGGTACGAACGTTATGTAATCTATCTTCTCACCTGCCTCCTCAACAGCTCTAATGACCTGGTCCACCACTTCATCAGGGCCATAAAACGCTCTCCTCTCGATCTCAGGTCTCTTCGTCCTGCCTAACTGACAGTAGACACATGAGTAGGTGCAGTGCTTGAGCGGTATGTTATTCACTCCTAACGACATCCCGAGCCTTCTCGAGGGTACAGGCCCGAATACTACTGATGCCTTCGTAGCTAGCACCTGTATAATGTCGGGTTATTAGAATATAAAATATTCACTATTTCCCTGAAGCTACCTGAGCCCACTGACCTGCTGATGCACAGCCCTACGCCTCAAAAGTATGTACGTATTGAGCGCCAGTAAAGCAATGAGAACCGATACCAGAATTATTAGTGTGGCATATACGTGTGCTGGCGGTCCTCTCCCAGCACCCACGTACTCGGTCTTAGTCTCGGTTTCAGTCACTGTCTTAGGTATTTCCTCAGTAACTGTTACGTATGAGGTGGTTGTGCTCACTACGGTGCGCTCCTTAGTTTCAGTAACTGTTGTTGTGCTTACTGAAGTAGAGGTAACTGTTACTGTCTCCGTGATCAAGTACAGTGGTGGTAGTTCTATACCGTACTTCTCAGCTATCTTCTTCACGTAAGGAGTTATATTATGCAGGGCCTCACTGATGAGGTGCCTCACGACCTCAACAGTACTTGATGGTAGTACGCTAGCGGAGTGAATAGCTACGTACTCAGCGTACTTCACTTTAATGTTGAACTCTAGGGTTTCTTCGATCTCCTCCTTACTCACGCTCCCCTCAGTACTACTGCCCGTTATTACAGCTGGGTACACGAGCCTAGCGCCTGCCAGGAAGTCCAGGGAGACCCAGCCGAGGGGCGGTATGTAGGCGACTACCCACGCGTGCGGCCCTGCATTCATGAACTTAATGTATGACTCCCCTACATCGAATATATCGCTCCAAGTCAGGTATACGTACCCGTACTCCATTTTAGCGGGGATCCCGAGCGCCCAAAGCAGGTTAAGCAGTATCCTAGACATGTCGTCACAGTCTCCCTCCTTCCTCTCAATGACTTCGTCCAGCGTTCTCGGCAGGGGGCTGGCACTGTACCTTATGTAGCCTGACGTGTAGATGAACTGTGCCGCCCTACACGCCAGGAAGGCCTTACTTGCATTACCTGCACTAAAGCCCTTAGATTTGAGCCACTTAATGAAGTCCTCCCTAACCGTCGTGTTAACGGCTTCTATAGGTGTCTTAATGTAGTCCTTCTTAATGCTGTCTGGCACCTCATCCTGGTACTCGATATATGCTTGAGGATCCTTAAGAATACTCAGCACAGTCTCCATCATGTCTCCAGAGTACTCCACAACGACCTTAACGATCATGTAGGCTAGGGTACTGTTGCTTATGTTTACCGCCACACTCTCCTTCCCACTGTCAAACCACGTAGGCCCGCCCATCCTAATCACGTACGCCTTCTGCTCGTAGGTCTTAACACTGTAGTTTATGGGTGTCTCAAACCACGCCGTAGTGATCTCATCAGTTAGCACCACATGAGCTAGGTCAACTAAGTACATCTCCTTAACTACTTTGCTATTATCTTCTCCAACAACTAATAGGGAGCTACCTGAACTCAGTAGAATTAATGCCAATGCAAGCACGAGTGTCAGGTACCGTACCTTCCTGCTCAAACC
>JAGGTW010000129.1 GCA_021163585.1 Desulfurococcales archaeon
CGATTGCTTTAGTTGAACTCGGTTCTATTATTGTTTTGCTAAGGCGGGCAGGAAGTTCTTATTAGCTGTATAGTTAGGTTGCGTATGGTGCCTGGTCTCAGGGTGTTTCCAATGCTTAGACTTGAGAAGCTCGGTGTCAGGCTTCTATGGTTTGATAGCCTAGGTGCTAAGTGTGCGGCAGTAGCTATTGAGTCCAGTATTGGGACTATAGTAGTGGATCCGGGTGCGGCAGAAATGCAGCCCAGCTACCCGCTCTCACTAACTGAGAAGTTCGAGTTAAGGAGGAGAGCTATTAAGCTTATTGAGAAGTACCTGAAGTCAGCTATAGCTGCTGTAATTACTCACTACCACTACGACCACCACTTCCTCCCATCAGACCCGGACCTAGATAACGAACGCGTACTACTTGGAAAAACTCTCATTATAAAAAACCCGAACAAGTACATTAATGAGAGCCAGTGGGGCAGGGCTAGGCTCTTCCTTACGGAATTAACAGCTCTTACAGGTGATGCTCTCGATAATTTTATTATGGAACCTCAAGAACTCTCTTTCGACGACCCTACGGAAGACCTTAGCATAGCACTCTCAAAGGACTTCGGTAGCTATAGCAGTCGACGGAGGGAATTACTGGGTAAAGGTAGGAAGTGGTTTACTAGACTATGTAGGGAGTTATGGTCTAAGAAGCCCTGGATAAAGGAACTAACGTTACGTGACGGTACAAAAATAGTCTGGGGTGATGGTAGAACCTTCGAATTCGGCGATATAGTCATTCAGGTACTACAGCCCTGGTTCCACGGAGTAGAGTATGACAGGACGGGGTGGGTTCTACCACTAGTAATTAGGAAGAACAATTACACGGTGTTCTACTCCAGTGACTTGATGGGTCCTCCGATAGAGGACTACGCGGAATATATAGTTAAGTTAAGACCTGATGCAGTAATTCTTGACGGACCCCCGACATATCTTTTCCCTTACATGCTGAATAGAGTAAATCTTAGGCGTGCAATAAACAATGCTATAACTATAATTAATTCAGGGCCCAAGCTTTTGATCTACGACCATCACTTACTCAGGGAGAAGAAATGGCGTGAGCGCACTGCAGAGGTATTTGAGGAGGCAAAGAGAAATGATGTACCAGTTCTTACAGCGGCCGAGTACTTAGGTAAAAAACCCTTAATTGATGAATTGAGTGCTAATAGGTAGGGAGGCCGAAAACTACTATGTAGTGCACTGACTATAGAAGTAAATTCATAATCGTTACCCTGAGTCATAATTGGAGGGTCAGTAGTGCTTGATTGTTAAAAGAAAGAAGATACTAGGCTTGTCGCTTATTGCTACTGCTTCACTGCTGTGGAGTTCAGAAGGTATAGCAACAATATTTGCTGTTAGCGGTGGCTTCAACCCTTACACCCTTGCTCTATATGTACTCATAGTTGACTTCATAATACTACTTCCAATTTGGCTAATTAAGAGAAGTGCTCCGTGGAGTATTGGACTACTATTACTTGGTCTACTAGCAGGTGGCGGGTTCAGAATAATTTTCGCTTATTCCATATTAATCAATGGTGCAGGTATTGCGGCCGCCCTACTTCATATTGCCCCATTAATTGTTTCGCTGATATCGCCAGTGGTTTTAAAAGTCAGATTTGATAACCTATCAGTACTTCTGGCTCTTATAGCCGTCTTAGGTGCCTACGTATCATCAAATCCTGAACTTCGACTAACTACAGCCACGGGCTTTCTAGTAGGAATAGTTCCTGCAGTAATGTATGCTACACAAATAATAATTTCTAAATACTACCATAGTAAAGGATTTAATACCGTGGACATAGTTTTTCAGACCTTACCTACAGCAATTGTGTTACCGCTAATTACCACATTATTACTAGGTACATCTACTATCTCAATGAACCCAGCCAGCCTGCTGTGGGCTACGTACATAGGTGTTGTATGCTCTACGATGACCTTACTGCTCTATGTCGAAGGCCTAAAATATGTTAGTGCTACGATTGCGTCAATAATAGCCCTGCTGGAACCTGTCGGCGCACTAGCTCTTGCTAACGCTATCTTGGGTGAGTCCTACACAGGTATCCAGCTGGCTGGCATAACAGCTATATTAGTGGCAACATCAGTTGCGACGCTTAAGGAAGTAAAGCAGCGACCTTTAACTAAAATTAACTTAGCTACTCCAGTTACTACACTGTAATTACCTGTAATGACGGACTTAATTCCAGTGCTATAGTGAAGAAAAACCAACAGTCTAATTAATCGCTTAATTCTTTCTTTTACTGGGTGCTGAATTGGAGAGGACGTTTGCTGATGTTAAAGTACTGTGGAGCAACATGTGCAGGAATGTTAGGACTCTTTACATATCCATGTCAACTCACAAAGACACGTACTTTTCATACAGGCTGCTTGCGACCCTCAGCAGGTATAAGAACGAATTAGATGACTTAGACGACCTTAGAAGTAGGTTCCTGCTTAAGGTCAGAGTTAGGAAGAGGGTAAGTGAGAAGGAACTCGCGCACACACCCATCCCCTTATCACTAAATATTTTATCAAGGATAATCTTTAGGAACCCAGACAATGCACTATCTGTATATGCTATCAAGGGCTTCAAGAACCCGAAGTTGCTGTCATCAGCTATAGTATTTAGTAAGTCAGCTGAGTGGAACGAAGTAGGTATGAGGTCACTCCTAATAATTCAGGACCCGGACGCCAGTATCCAGCAGATCAAGAGAGAGGCTAATAGGTTAGCTAAGCTAATGTGGTCTGATGTGAAGAAGAGGATACTCCTGTCAGCGATGAGGTACTCATCCGTAGCTGAAGCGTTAATTCAGTATCCTGTGCTAGGTGTTATACTCATCAGTACTAAGCCAGTTAGCGTAGAGGAAATAAGAGCTGTTGTCAGTGATGGCAGCGAGTACCGGGAAGTTAAGATACCTGTCAGAATGCCAGCTTGGTCAATAACAGACCTGCCGCAGAAGATCATTGAGGACATTGAGGTAGCTATTATCAAGCCCGTGAAGACCGGTATGAAGTTTGCTACTAGAGGCGCCTTCATAACAGGACCACCAGGAGTTGGAAAGTCGGTCATGGCCGAGGCACTGGCTGCTGCCTTAGGGCTTAAGATCGTTGAGCTACGTCCGCAGACATATAGGTCAATGTGGTATGGAGCAACGGAGAAGATGCTCAATGCTATATTTCACCAGATAGTTAAGAAGCGCAAAGAGATTGCTCTGGTAATTGATGATGCTGAGTTTATTTCATCAAGGAAATACACCATACATGAGGCGCACATTAGTGAGATATCCACAATACTGTACCATCTTCAGAGACCTGACAGACCGTTCACGGTCTTAACAGCTAATAATCCAGACCTGATCGACCCAGCAATACTGAGGCCGGGGAGAATTGACGTAACCATAGTTCTCGGGTACCCTGACAGGAAGATGAGGAGAAGAGCGCTCCTCAAACATGCGCAACTCTACGGGATAAGCATAGATGAAAAATGCATTGACATGGTGGTCGACATGACCAGGTGGTATTCGCTGGCGGAGGTTGACGCCTTCATTAGGCTGGCGGCCGGTAAAGGCAACAGCAAAGTGGGTGTAGATGAAATTCTGTGGGCGAAAAAGAAGTTTAATATAGTGGCCTCAGAGCGCAGCTCCATGCAGGACTACCTCAGGTGGTGGGCCAACAAGGCCCAAGGAATAATTATATCCTACATACCCCATGAGAATGAAATATGAGGCACGTCCTGAATCATATATTCCCTAACTTCCTCAGGATATATACAGTTCCGTCACCAGCACTCACAGCTTCACTACATCCCTTAACATAGCAGTAAGCAACCACAGCTGCAACAACCGAGTCACTTAAGTCCTTAACCATGACTCTGCTAGTAAAATCCTCAACACCTATCTTAATCCCCAGCAACTCTAGGAGATCACCGCATGAATTGACTCCTGCCTTCAGCAGGGCGCTACGCGGGTGTGTTTCAATGACCTCGATACTTAAGGATCTCAATTTCTCAGCTATTTTCCATCCTCTGACGCTGAGGTCTCGCATCCACTTAAAGTTAGGGGGAAATACCCTAAAGCCGTACTTGATCAGTAATCTATCTACATCTCTCATTTTAGGAGATCTAATTAAGGGGGCATCAATAGCTATGACACGTACCCTATCCTCCAAAACCTCATTAATTATTGACTCATCAGTACCTAAGCACTTAATCTTAGTTAGGAGAGGATGCCTTTCAGTAAGAACTATTAACGTATAGCCACTGCATCTTTTAGGGCTTGCCGCTAAATCCAAGCCTGCTACTGCCTGCCTCATCACGCTTAACTTACTTAATCATTATTATTGTTACCTATTATCTCCTTTATCCTATTAATGTTCTTTTCAACAAACTTAACAGCCTCTTCTAGTGTTCTCCTACCTTCCTCAGTTATTTCATATGTTTTAGGCTGCTCCTTCGCCACCCTAACAAGTCCCTCCCTACTCAATTTATAGATCACTGTGTACAGGGTGATGGTACTGGGATTAAACCCAAATATCCTCCTTATCCTCCTTCTAACGTCGTACGCGTATGTAGGGCCATTCACTAAGCAAGCAAGAACGTAGAGCCACAGGTTTTCCACCGTTAATTTACGGTTCAGCCTGACCAATGCTTTAAGTGATGACATGACTGGGTCCCGCACCCGCCTCTCAAGGCAAGTCTTTAACTCGTGATTTATATATGTTTATGTATTAATTCATTAACTGTATGATTTAATTACCTCTGAAATTCTCTTAATACACCAGTTTAAGTGAAATCGTTTTATTCCCAGTAAACTTAAGAGTCTGATATAGAAGGGAGGCTTAAGCGGGGCTCCAGCTGCTTGAGGGTGTCCCCCACCACCCAGTGCCTTAGCTATCTCCCTGACATTAAATGTCCTGCTTCTTAAGCTAACTGAGCCATACCTTACTATGACCGCAATATCTGCCTGAAACCTGCTGAGCAACATGTTAGCCACATACGATGTCAGGTGCTCTTCGCTTCCCTTAAAGTAAGCTACGACCTTTACGTTCCCGACCTCAGTAACTACAGCTTCACTAATAGCCTTGCTGAAAACCCTTAACTCGTTACTGACAGCCCTCTCAACCACCTCCCTAACCTCATCGTCTAAAGCACCACTGAATTCACGTAACTTCATGACTACGTGCTTCTTCCAGTCATAACCACCTCTAAAGCCTGCATACCTTGCTAGGAAGTTTCCTGGCCAGTAATCAAACCTCCATAAATCTATAGAGCAGGCAGCTCTGACTAACACATCTACACCCTCGCCTCTGAGACCTAGGTGATTAGCCACCACTCCCGAAGCACAAGTACTTCTATCTACATATAAGTCAGTGCCAGTACTCCTAACAATCTTAATCCACTCTTCATCCCATATATGATGGTCAAACCACATGACCCGACCACCTGATGAGATTATTCTATTTAATTGCTTGACAACCTTAGGCAGTGTAGAAGCATTTGCCCCAAGATCCGCTATGTAAACACATGCTTTATTAGGTACCTTATTGAGTACCGCATACAATTGATGTGGTTGTGCAAAATATAACCTGGTCGCACAACCCACATACTTAAGTATTAATGCAGCAGAAGTCAAACCATCAAGATCTGTATGAGTAACTATAACTACCTCAGATCTCTGCTCATTCCCTACGTTTCTGCATGCCGTGCCCATCATGTAATCACCTGTGATATCAATTATATTCTCCGCCTCGAATACTTTACAGTAATTACGTAGTACATTAAAATATGATTAAGGCATAGGTAATATCCCCCCAGTTTAAAGCCAATTTGTAGGATAGTGAAGGCACATGAAGGATCGGGCAGGCTGATCGGTAGGGTAGACAGCAGTAAATAATGGTGAAGTAGTGGAAATTACTCTTGTTTGCGCATAATCACATATACTCGGGATACATTTCAAGCAACATACCTTCTATCGCTATGGGCTTCAGCTCACTTACTTTTTTAATTGCTTCTTCAAGTCTTACGGAGGAGTTGCTGTATATCTCCATTAATACCTCACCTTTCCTTACTTTATGTCCTCTCTTAACATATAACTTGACACCAGCTCCTTTGTCGTAAGGTGCCCCAACTATTCTAGCCAGAGTCGTTATTGGTCTATTGTAGACCCCCGTCACGTATCCCTCAATGGGAGCTCTCACCTCTGCCTTGTGCTTCCCTACGGGTATGTCATCAGGCCTTACTTCTGGGTTCCCACCCTGTGCACTAACGATCTTCTTGAACATCTCGTACGCCTTGCCACTACTCAGTACCTCCTTAGCTAATTCCCTCCCCGCCCCCTTAGGAGCTACTCCGGCCATCTCCAGTACTACCCCAGCCAATGACGTAGCCTTCTCCCTAAGTGACATAGGGCCTCCGCCCTGCAGTGTTTCAAGTGCTTCCCTAGCCTCTAGGGCTGGCCCAACAGTGTAACCTATGGGCTGCTCACCGTAAGTAAGCGCACATCTAATGTTTAGTTCGAGGCCGTGACCTACCTGAGTAAATATCGATGCTAGTTCCCTACCCTTCTCTAATGATTCAACTTTAGCTCCGGCACCTACTGGGATATCTATGAGTAAGTTCTTAACACTCATGCTTAACTTCTTCGAGAGTATTGATGCTATCATCTGAGACAGCGGGTCAGCCATGAGAACGTACTCAACCCTTATCAGTATGTCATCTGCTGGGGCCAGGTTCAGCGTTCCTCCCCATATAATAAAACCATTAACCTTCTTTGATAGCTCGAGCACTTCATCCATTGTGAACTCGACTCTAGCGAAGACCTCCATGGTGTCGGCAGTGCCCGCAGGGGACGTAATAGCTCGTGAAGACGTCTTAGGTATGAACACACCTGTTGAGGCAATTATGGGTACAGCAACTATAGAAACCTTGGAATTACCTGGAACACCGCCTATTGAGTGCATATCGTAAACAGGCTTGTCGAACTCTAGTTTATTACCTGTCTCAACCATAGCTTTAGTTAATGATATCATCTCAGCCACATCCATACCCACGCTCATTTGAGCTGATATGAAGGCTGCGATTTCGACATCAGTCAGTACATCAGAAACCACATCCTTGATTATAGTATATATTTCATCGTAACTCAGCTTACTTCCATGCAACTTCTTCTTTATATATCTCACCGAGGTAGGGGTCACGTAAGGCACTAGTTCAACATCACTTGGTCTGCCCAGAACTTCATAGATCGGTCTAGGCAGCAGCACTTTATTGCCGCTTAATTCATCGCTTACGCCAGCGAAAAACGTGAACTCTCTGCGTCCTGCAATAACCTTAACCCTACAACCCGGGCATATGTCCAGTACCTTAGCTACGTCCCTGCTAATTAGCATGAGTCTTAAGTTACCGAAGTCTGTAGAGAAAACACCCGCCTTAACCTTCACACTTCATCCACCTCAGTAATAAGTACAATTAATAAACACTATAAAGGTAAATTAACCTAACTTCATTTCTTAAAGGAAACTCAGCAGTAATTTCCCTGAATCGCAGCATCAGGTCATGCCCGAGATACCTTTTTCATTTTTCTTGTAAGTATTCTGAATTGCAGGGTAAGCAATCTCTCGGAATTAATGAGTTTTGATGTCACATAGAGCATTATACCCGAGAAGCCCAGGCACCACAAGACAGCTATAGGAGGGATCCACGACATTCCTTCCAGCTGCGCTTTCAGCACCAGCACTGGTGATATGAAGGGCGAGATAGCTACCATGACTGCGAGTGCTGACGGACTCATTGAAGACAGATCCATGAACGACAGTATAAGTCCTGGAATAATTACCAGTATGGCTAACTGCCCGATGTACGTCTGTGAGGTTCTAACGTCAGGTACTATAGAGCCTAGCAGAATACCTAGTGATGCAACAGATATTAGCGAGAGGAACGTGGATACCCCAATGAATACTATCAGTGTAGGCTCTAGGGTGAATATGTTAATTGGCGAGGCAGGTCCTGAAGGAATTACTTCTGATGTGGGTTCCGGTATACCATTTAATTCTCCAGTACTACCTAATCCCCTAAATAGGAAGGACATATATATCGTGAAACCCGCCATGTACGATGCAGTGGCCAGCACTACTAGCACCAGCGTTCCAAGCAACTTACTCAGAACTATCTTAAATCTAGGTATAGGCAGGGTTAATAGGATCTCCAGGGTCTTCTCTTCATTCTCCACAGCCATTGATGATGATGCCACGCCTAGTGCCGTAGACACAACTATGAGTGGTGCGAAACCTAAGAGCATGGCTGATGTGGCTAGTGCTGAAAGAGCTGACGGACTTATTTCAACACCTCTAAAAAACACAGCTAGCTGAGGTAGTATAGGGCTCGTTACGAACGCTGGATTAATACCCTTCTGAGCAGCTATGTACGCCCTTATGTATGCGTTCAGTGCTTGAGCAAAGCCACTAATTACTGAGGTTGAGGCCATCGATGTCATTGAGATCCCTCTGACGGCTGCCTCAATTCTTACGAGTGATGGCTGGAGCTTACTGACGTTCTGACTGAATCCCGCAGGAATAATAACTGCAAAGGTAAAGTTTCCAGACTGCAGGGCGTTCCTGACGCTACCTGGGTCGTATACATGGATCACGTGTACCTCCTTAGCGAAGGACCTTATGAACTTAATAACTAGCGCACTGTAGTTTCCTGAGTCGAGATTACAGACAAGTACTCTGGCCTCCTTAGTCTTCTCAGCGACCTCCTTGACAGTTTGGGTGAACCCGTAATTATAAACAAAGCCCATTATAGCGAATATCACCAGCGGCATTAAAACAACGGTAATTATTATCTTCTTATCCCTTAACGTATTCTTAACTTCCTTAACTACTAACTCACCCAGCGGCATGACCCACCACCCTAACGAAAACCTCTTCTAAGTTCCTCACACCGTATTTACTCATGAGATCTCTGGGAGTACCCATAGCCACCACCCTGCCCTTGCTGAGGAGCGCTATCCTGTCACATAGGTATTCTACCTCAAGCATGTTGTGCGAAGATACGATTACTGTTATTCTGTACTTCTTGACGTAGTTCTTAATTATGTCCCTGACATAGACTGCGTGAACTACATCTAGACCTGAAGTAGGTTCATCCATGATAGCCAGCCTGGGCTTAACCATAAGGGTCCGAGCCACCTGCAACCTTCTCTTCATTCCCTTACTATATGTACCCACATACCTCTTAATCGCATCACCCAATCCAGCAAGCTTTACGCCTTCCTCGATTACGTCCTCTCCATACCCGTAAACCCTAGCCATGAACTTCATGTACTCATACCCTGTTAAGTACTTGTAGGCTCCCGCCTCCTCAGGTAAGTACGCAATCAGCTTCCTTACAGCATCACAGTCCCTAACTACGTCCTTACCGAATACCTTTACAGTACCTGAGGTCGGCTTCAGCAGTGTCGCCAGTATTCTTAGCGTAGTTGTTTTACCAGCACCATTAGGTCCTACTAGGCCAAAGATCTCGCCTTCCTCTACCTCAAAGGTTATGTTGTCAATAGCTGTGATATTCCCGAAAATCTTTCTTAAGTTCTTAACTTCAACAGCTTTCGCCAAAGAAGCCACCTGTAACTACCACCGTAATTAAACCTGTAACTGATTAGTTATTAAGTATGTCTGCCTACCCTCACTTGCTCAGCTATCTTGATCAACTTCATGACGACGTCAACGGCTGACCTACCAAATATATTTATCATCGGCTCCTTTCCTACATCCCCTTTATGAAATATTAAGTCAGGAACTGTGCCTTCAACCCTCTTAATAGCCGCCTCTATACCCCAAGGAATTGTAGCTCCTTCTCTAACCTTAACTTCAGGAGGCTCCTCACTCCTGTCGTAGAACGATATCTTGAGACCTAACTTTCCAGCAGCTTCCAGCACATCCTCAGAATACCTTATATTGAGCGCAGCCCTCATACTGGGGTCGAACTCCATAACCTTTAGCACGGCTCTGGCTAGGTGAGAGGATGCCCCGAATGTTGGTGGCCCCACCGCCTTCACCTTATTACCGTACCTTACTACCCTCCCCAAAACCCCTGCAACATCGTCAACGCCCCTTGCATAATGCTTAGGCAATGCAACTACAACATTCATTTGTACCTCGGGTAGTAGAGGGTTGATCAACTCACCATGTTCTTCAAGGATCTCGATAGCCCTTCTCAAGTCCTGAACCACCCCCCACTTTTCAGCTGGAATTAAAACCCAGGCTGGTGGATGTACTGGACAGTGCCCTCTCCCTACATCCCTGAGTCCGTACTTTATAGCTACCGTAACAAAATCCTTAGCTATTTTAATGGCCTCTGAGACCACCCTACCCTTAGCTAGCTCAGCAGCTATAGCTGCCGAAAAAGTACAGCCTGTTCCATGATAGCAGCCGCCACGTATTCTAGGTCCTGCAAATACCTTAAAATCTCCTCTCCAGTACAGCACATCAGCTGACTCACTTCCCTCTAAGTGCCCACCCTTAACTACAGCTGCCTCAGCACCCAGCTCCTCAACTATGTACCTAGCAGCTTTCTTAGCGTCATTGATTGACTGTACCTTAATTCCAGTTATTTTTTCTGCTTCAAACCTGTTCGGAGTCACGACGGTAGCGAGAGGTATTAACTCATTAATAAGTGTCTCTACCGCATCAGGTCTTAGCAGTGGGGCTTCCGACTTAGCAACCATTACTGGATCTACGACTAACGGAAAGCCGTATCTCTTGACTGCTCCTGCAACAGCCTTAATTATCTTTGAATTACTGAGCATTCCCGTCTTAGCCGCATCAACTCCAATGTCATCAACTACAGCCTCGATCTGAGCTACTACGACTTCAGGAGGTAGGTCATAAGCAAGTCTAACCTCCCGCGTATTTTGCGCGGTTACTGAGGTCAGCGCCACTAGCCCGTGAACCCCTAACGCCGCAAATGTTTTGAGGTCCGCCTCAATACCCGCTCCACCACCTGAATCCGAGCCAGCAATAGTTAGTGCTGTAGGTGTAGTCCTCATCCCTACCCCAGATAGTATTTTAGTCAAGAATTAAATTATGTTAGGCCGTACCCTACCTACGTTTACCAGGTGACTGAACCACTATTATTGCCCTAGCAGCGTGTGGTGGGAGACTGACTTCATCACCTGTGAATATCTTAGCTTTAATATGACCTCTGCAGTTCTCAATTACATAGAGTTCGTACCCTACATCAATTCCCAGCTCCTCCATCAGCTTAAGAACGCTAACCAGCTCCCCGGAAACACGAGTGATCCTAACTCTAGATCCTGGCTTGAACTTAATCAAAGGCCTCTCATTAATGGATCTTTTGAGGTCTGAAGCCCCTGGAATAGGGTTTCCGTGAGGGCATTGAGAGGGCTTTCCAATACTTACGTAGATCCTCTCAACGAGCTCATTGGGCAGATGCTCCATTAAGTGTGCCAGTCTATGTACCTCAAAGTTATTGTAGTTTAAGTACTTCTTAAGCCACACCTCAATGATTCTGTGCTTCCTGATTATCTTCTCAGCTATCCTCCTGCCTTCCTCAGTCAGCTCGACACCTCTGTATTTTGTCCATTTTATGAGTCCTTTATCGACTAATCTAGAGAGAACCTTAGATATTGTTGCAGGGGTAACGCCTAGCTCCCTTGCCACAACAGTAGTTCGGGCTTCACCGTAAGCCTCAAGTACCTTGTATATAGTTATCAGGTAGTCTTCAACAGCCCTACTGGTTGCCTCCTCTCTTAACTGCCTCACACCGCTGGGTGTCATCCCAGAACACCTCAGACTAAGTAAGCTTGAGAGCTTGACGACATACGACATCCTGAACTAGTATTATCCCCCTAATACAGTCAGCCAAGGCTGATTTCCTCACACATCAGTGCCGCCTGAGGTCATCACACTAAGTATATGATCTGACTTAGTACTTAATAAACTACCGCATAACCCCCCATACACTTCAGGTTACACCAACTTCTAAAACTTGAGTTCGAGTAAGGACTCGGTTGTGGGAAATTCTTGAAAACTAAATTGACCCTGCTCAACTTAGTTGAGGACCGCCTTAATACGTCCCTCTACAGCCCTATCACTTAGTACCCTAGTAATAATCACCTCCAGCGTCTTACCTATAAAGACTTCTGGCGACTCAGTCAATACTTTAATTACTGGCCCATGTGGCAGGGTATACGCTATTAAAGCATCACAAGTCTTAGCAACCACCCCCACAGCTCTTAATACTTGACCCACCAATTTCTTCTTACTGACGTAATTAATCCTTCTAATGGTGTAGTACAGCTTTCTTGCCCGTGACTTAACTGCTGGCGGAGGCCTACTGAAACCCTCAAACGCTGTACCTTTCAATGGTGTAAACCTGTAGAGCGTTATTTTCTCTACCCCTAAATCAGGTAGCTTCTTCACCACCTTAATTGTCTCCTTAATAGTTTTCTTAGACTCTCCTGGGAGCCCATGGATTACGTAGACATACGGTCTCAAACCCTCCTTAGCGAGTAATCTAGCAGCACTTAGGACTTCATCAACCGTAGATGGTCTTCCCAGAGCTATGTGATGTTTATTACAGCCTGTCTCCAGCCCTAAATGAACTGTTGTACCACGCAGGTACCTCCCGAGAATTCTTGCAACCTCCTCATTAACTAGGTTCGGCTTTATGTTCTCGATCATTATGTAGACCTCACGTGAAGATACCTCACTTACTTCAGTTAAACGTTCAAGCAGTTCTTGAATAGCCTGCAGGTTAGGTGGTGGATACCTAGGGTCTGTTAGTGGTGCTGGGTAGACAAGCCAGTCCCTACCGTAGTCTAGGAAGTCTGGTGCGCTCAGAACTATCCTCTTCACACCAATCTTAATTAACTCACTGACCTCCTTCACAATACTGTCAACGGGCCTCGACCGTGCTGGACCGTAAAGTGCTGGTACTGAGCAGTACCCACATCCTGGAGGTATGTTCAGAGGGCAGTTGAGCCTACTCCGCAGC
>JAGGTW010000013.1 GCA_021163585.1 Desulfurococcales archaeon
GCGTCGCGGCCTCTGGTCTACCGGCTGTCCGGCAGGGCACAGCCGGGCAGCTACGCCGTGGGGGGTAACCGCTGAAAGCATCTAAGCGGGAACCCCTCCCCGAAAAGAGGCGGCCGTTCGCCGAGGGGTTACTCTCGGCGACGAGGGCTCCCGTAGAAGACGGGGTTGATGGGGCGGGGGTGTATGCCCGCCGCTCCCAATCGCCCGAGGCTGACGCAGCTCGTTGGGGCGGAGCGATGCAGTGCTGAAGGGGCCTGTGAACGGCGCAGGCAATTTATACTTAATTAATTATTGCTATTATTAGAGCTGAATCAATTTCTAGTCAATTTTATACTTCTTTTCCCTTGGCTTAGTACCTCCTCTGAGGTACCACCCAATATCAAAGACGTTTTGAGCAACCTCGTCAAGGTCACTGAGAGAGGCGAGTTCTTTGCACGACTGTAGATTACTTAGCCCTACTCCATAGACGTAGCCGTCACTGCCGATAATTCCTACTACTTCACTCCTACTCACTGGTTCATAACACTTAAGTACGGATTTCTTGAGTATGTCATTGCCGTAGAGGAATGGTTTAATTCCTTCTTCACTTACTTCAACAGCCCTTCTCGGGCCTAGAGCATCATATATTAGTTGAAGGAGATTTGCTGACGGAATGAATCTCGGTGGCCTCTTCCTCAGCCTGCCTGCATAAAGACCCGCAGAGTAAGGCACGTAATTTTTCCTAAATAACACAGCAGCTGCAGAAGCTAGTAGGTCACTTACCAAGTATAATTCAGTGAATTCACCACTACATATGAGGGGATTTCCTAACTTCTCAACAATAGCTCTAGCATCCCGGCCGAAGAGGTTCTCGATAAACCTAAGTACTTTACGGTCACCTAAAACACAGATTATCCCCCCGGCAAACCCCCTCAGTACTTCCTCAGAAGACATAGGAAGAATCCCTCCATACCGTGTACGTGTGGGTAGAGCCTACCGCAGAACCTAACCTCACCAAAAAGCTTAATTCCGAAATACTCAGTAATTCCCTCTTCAAAATTCACAGGTTTGGTAATTTTCTCAACCCCTACGCTATTACGGTGGCTTAATACCTCAGAAATTACGAGTTCATTCTCCTCCGGAGCTATAGAGCAAGTAGTATAGAGAACAACTCCGCCACTTTTGACAGAGTCCAGGGCAGCTAACAAGAGCTTGACTTGCTTCTCTCTCGCAGTCAGTAAGTCACTCAAAGATGTCCGTGTCTTCCTAGACTTATCTACCTGTATTAAACCCTCGGCAGTGCAGGGGGCATCAAGTAATACTTTATTAAAGTACTCGCCAAATATTTCAGGAATTTTCACACCATCTACTCGAAGCGCAAGCACATTTCTGACCCCAAGCCTCTCCAAGTTACTTCTAAGAGCCCTCATCCTAGCCTTGCTAACATCAACAGCAACAATAAGACCCTCATTACGCATAATCTGCGCTAAATGCGTGGTCTTACCTCCGGGTGCAGCAGCCATATCTAAGACTATATCATGTAAGTCAGGCCGCAGAATAAGAGGTGGAATCAGTGAAGCTGACCCCCTATAGAGATAGTACATGCCGAGAAGAAATTCATGTGTGGCGCCAGGAGGTGGGCTACCGATTTTTTCTATAATGAATGAGGTGGGCTCCCACTCAATAGGCTTAAGCAAGTATCCGAGACTGCTCAGCCTGTCATGCAGGATGCGGCAATCACTTACCTTAAGGGTATTACATCTAATAGATGGCTTAAGGGACTTTTCGAAAGCATTAAGTAACTCGATGACTTCGCTCCTTGACCCAAGAATCTCAAGGTACCTAGCAATCATGTAGTCCCTATACCCAAACTTAGCTGCTGTCTCCTTAATCCATCCGTTAATTGAGCTATGTATCCTAGACCTTAAGTACTCTCGGATATTTCTAACATCCTCATATTCAACCAAACTAAGGCACCGCTCAAGAACGTAAGTAAAGTGAGCCTTAAAATGAATTAACCACGCATCTCCACAAATTAAAGCTAAAACACTTATTTAACACTTAAAGGTTGGGTGAAGGTGAATGGGTCAGGAGCAGAAGAAAATGGTCAGGGCTCACTTAAGAATATACGGATTAGTTCAGGGGGTATTCTTTAGGTCAACAATGAAGCAGGTAGCTAACAGATTAGGAGTTACTGGGTGGGTAAGAAACCTGCCTGACGGCAGTGTAGAAGCTGTTGTTGAAGGCCCTGAGGATAAGGTGGAGGAAATCATCAGGTGGGCTCACAGAGGCCCGCCATTAGCACGAGTGGAGAAGGTAGATGTTGAATGGCAGAGGTATAAGGGAGAGTTCAGGGACTTTAGGATAAAGTATTTCTGGTGATGGTAATGGCGCTGGAGTATGAGGTTAAGGTACCTATTGACGACGTCGAGTTCGTGAAAGAAAAAATAACTGCAGTCGGCGGTAGGCTCATAGGGAGGAGATATGAGGTGGACTACTACATAGATATGCGGTCATGTAGTAACGTACCGGAAGATACTGTAGTTAGGGTCAGGAAAGTAATGTCCGAAGCAGGAGAAGTAACCGGGGAATTAACGTTTAAGGGCAGGAGAATGTACCCAGATGTTAAGGCGAGAGAAGAAATAACTGTAAGTGTGAATGACCCGGAAAAAACCGTAGCTATCTTCAGCAAGCTGGGCTTCAGGGTAATTAAGGTAGAGAAAGAAAGGGAGGTATATATCTTAAGTAAGGACGTGAAGATATGTGTAGACACCGTCAAGGGGGTGGGGAAGTTCATTGAGGTAGAGATAATGAACCCGCCAAGTAAGGATTACTTCACGAGAAGACTCAATGACATACTAGCAAAGTTGTCTCTCAAGGGAAAGGAAATAATAGTTAAATCATACCTAGAGATGCTGTTAGGGCGGTGGAAATGAAGCCCGTAATAGTTCTCCTCACAGACTTCGGGCTGAGCGACCCTTACGTAGGCATGATGAAGGGTGTAATAGCCAATATAAATCCGGGCACCAGAATAATTGACCTAACCCACGACATACCGAAGTATGGAATAGAGGTCGCTGCTTACGTGCTTAAATCAACATACAGGTACTTCCCAAAGAAATCCATCTTCAATGTTGTTGTAGATCCTGGAGTGGGGTCAGCGAGGAGGCCGCTCATAGTACGGAGTGGGAACTACTTATTCGTCGGACCAGATAATGGCGTGTTACTCCCTGCAGCTACTGACGACGGCCTAGTAGATGCGTACGAAATAAATCCGCGTACGGCAGGATTACCTGAAATTTCGTGGACCTTCCATGGAAGAGACATATTCGCCCCCACAGCCGCACTCTTAAGCCTGGGCGTGACACCTGAATCACTGGGAAGTAAGGTAAGCGTGGAGGAGTTAGTCAGTGTGGATGTACCTCCTAAGAAACCGAAGTTAATCTCGGAAGGTACTGTAGCTATTACTGTATTCTACGTAGATAGTTTTGGAAATGTCATCTTATCTACGGATATCAGATCTTTAATGAAAACTCTGAAACTTAAGTTAGGCGACATCGTCGAGATATCCACAAATCTACCTGGTAGTAGGTGGCTTAGGGCGAAACTAGCTAGGACTTTCTCTGAGGTTAACCCCGGTGAGCTGGCAGTATACGAGGGCAGCCTCAGACTTGCTGAAGTAGCAGTATACCTATCTGCAGCTAGTAGGACATTAGGTGTGGGTGCTGGTGACATCATATATTTGAGGAAGGCACAGTAAGTAGATTCTTTATCTTTAACCTAGTATAAATTAGGGGTAGGTGAGACCTCATGGTGTGGTCAGACGTTACGCGAGCATTATTTCCAGGCAGGTTTCAGCCCATACATTTAGGGCATGTGAGTGTAATTAGGTGGGCGTTAAGCAAGGTTGACGAGCTGATCATAGGTATAGGAACCGCGCAGGAGTCACACACAATAGTCAATCCCTTCACAGCAGGTGAGAGGGTAATTATGATTAGGTTAGCTCTCAAGGAGGCCGGCATCGACCTTGAGAGGGTCCACATAATACCGATTCCTGACATACTCATGAACTCTGTGTGGCCGTATTATGTTCAAATGTATGTACCAAAATTCAAGTATGGAGTAGCTAGGAACCCCTTAGTGCTGAGGTTATTCAAGGATGCAGGAATAGAGGTACTCGTGCCTCCAGCATATGATAGAGTAAAGTTTTCATCAACGAAAATAAGGAAACTCATGTTACTGGGTGACCCTTCATGGAAGGACCTAGTTCCTGAGTCAGTGGTCAAGTTCATTGATGAAATAGGAGGTGTTGAGAGGCTTAAGGAAGTAACAGGTGTCGATAAGTGATAGTTATTGATGGGTCATTCGGTGAGGGCGGTGGTCAAATACTGCGTACTTCCATAGCACTCTCAGCAATACTTGGTGAGCCAATTAAAATAACGAACATAAGGGCTAAGAGGCCTCAGCCAGGACTAAAGAGACAGCACATAACAGCAATTACCGCTGCAGCAACCATATGTAATGCAGAAGTAGAAGGCCTTAAGCTAGGTTCGACAACAGTAGTCTTTAAGCCTAAGAACATTAAGTCAGGTACGTTTCGATTTGACATAGGTACTGCTGGATCTATATCCCTCGTGCTTCAAACGCTCCTACCCATCATGGCCTATGCGCCTGGACCTACCGAGGTGACAGTGAGTGGAGGAACGGACGTGCCTTGGTCACCGCCAATAGATTATGTAAGGACAGTAATTATGTACTACCTCAAGCTCATGGGGTATGAGGTTAGAATTAAGTTGGTCAGGAGAGGGCACTACCCTAAGGGAGGCGGTGAAGTTAGAGTAACAGTTGAAAAGCCGCCTAGGGCACTATCAGCAATAGAACTAGTAAATAGAGGAAACATAAGGTTCATCAAAGGAAGATCACACTGCGTTAAGCTACCGAAACACGTAGCTGAGAGGCAGGCAAGGAGCGCTAAGGAATTACTAAGTAGGGAATTAGCGAATACCCAGATTGAAATAGAACTCGAGTGGTATGAGCCCGGCAGCGACCCGCATCTAGGTCCGGGCTCAGGCATAGTTCTCTGGGCAGGTGCGGGAAGGGCTTTATTAGGCGCTGACTCCCTAGGAGCTAGAGGTAAGAGGGCTGAAGTAGTAGGGAAAGAGGCAGCCATGAAATTACTCAATGACTTAAGAACAGGAATGGCTTTTGACACTCACATGGGTGACAACATCATTCCTTACGTAGCACTAGCAGAAGGAACGTCATTAATTGGTGGGGCCAAGCTCAGCATGCATGCATACACTAATATCTGGCTAGTTAAGAAAATACTTAATATAGAGATTCAGCATCAGGGAAGCATGAATGAGCCGTTCAAGCTTCAGGTAAAAGGTGCAGGAATTAAGTACTAGGTTCAAGGTACTAGAGGGATGGACTCTTAAATCCTTAAACTTAAAAATGATATCAATAGTATGTGGAGGGAGTGATGCTTCATGCCGCTTAAGGATGGTGACATGGTACTGATAGAGTATTCCGTGTTTATTAAAGAAACAGGCGAATTAGTTGAAACAACTTCAGAGACCGTAGCTAAGCTCCATAAGAAGTACAGAGAGGGAGAGGCTTACGGACTTGAAGCAGTAGTTATTGGGGAAGGAAGGTTTGTTGAGGGTTTTGAGGAGGCACTAAAGAATGCTGAAGTCGGTAGTGAGTATGAAGTAGATATTCCCCCAGAAAAAGCTTACGGGCCTAGGGACGGAAGCAAAGTAAAAACTTTCTCTAGGCGGGTATTCATAAGAAACAACATAGTTCCCGAAGTCGGTAAGGAAGTAACTATAAATAACGTTACAGGCAGGATCATAGCGGTTGAGGGAGGAAGGGTTGTAGTGGATTTCAACCACCCACTTGCGGGTAAGACACTTAAGTTCAAGTTTAAGGTACTGAAGAAAGTTGAGGACGCTATTGAAAAA
>JAGGTW010000024.1 GCA_021163585.1 Desulfurococcales archaeon
GATAGAGGGGGTGGTCAGGCATTAACATGAAGTTCTTGACTCTCAGCTTGTCGTAGTATAGTTCTGAATTGGTGTTTGCGGCAACCTCAACTACTTCTCTGATCGTGTTGAGGTCGTCTGTTAAACCCGGTACTATAGGTCCTAGGAAGACCCAGGTACTAATACCTGACTTACTTAATTCTTCAAGAACCCTGGCCCTTCTTGAGGGCGGAGGTGCTTCGGGCTCAAGTAATTTAGCTATTTCTTCATTCATAGTAGTTATCGTGACTCCTACGTCAACTCTACTCCCGAACTTGCTGAGGAGTTTCCTATCCCTCAGAATAAGGTCTGACTTTGTTTGAATACTGACCTTGAAGCCGCTGCCCAGCAACACATTGAGCGAGGACTTTGTCAGCTCGTACTCAAGCTCTAAAGGCTGGTAAGCGTCGGTTATAGTACCAACTCCGACAACCCCTAATTTCTTATGCTTTACCTCACGCTTCAGTAGATCAACAACATTCTCCTTAACGCCCACCACCCCACCCCAGTACTTGGCTACTTCTCTGTCGCTAACGTACTCCCTCCCGTAACAGTATATGCACCCGTGCTGGCAGCCGACGTAGGGATTGAAGGCCCAGTCAATATCTGGCAACCCACTCGGTATTAGCGCCTCCCTCACCTTGATTACCTTAATCCTCAATAAGCCCCACCACTCCCTACATAGTCCGTTAGTGACCTGCTGCATGTTAAGTACTTAATGAGTCTCGACTTAGTCAGCCATGTGTTGGCGCCCAGGTCCGTGTACTTATTAATTAATTCAACTACCTCCCCAAACGTACTTACCTTAGCTATCGGGCCAGCCCTGAACATTGCCCTCAAGTTCTCTCTAACAAACCATACACCAACAGGTATGTTGAACCCGGGGTAGATCTCTCTTAAAACAACTGCAGCTGCTTGCCTGCCAACTGAGAGCAAGTGCTCGGCCGTAGCTAGTCTAGCGGCGTAGTAGCACCCCCCAATCGATGCGTACGTATACCTCCCTCTGAACCCTTCGTAATCACCCTCAATACTTACCTCACCCTCTCCAGGATTCCACGTTGAGTTAGGGTACCACGCCTCCATCCACTCAAAGCTCCAGTGTCTGGGAATAAGGATTGCGAGAAATAGGTTCTTAGCGTGCTTCCTCACATACACTCTGTACTCACTGACCACTGGGAGATCCTTTACCTTCTTGATCAAGTACTTGGATACGGTATCGTCGACAGCTGTTATGGACCACCTGGTAGGCACTAACCTCCTCCTACGCCCCTTACCCAGCGCACCCACACTCAACATTCTCTGGATATGAGTTATTGGTACACCATACCTGTACAACTTTATTATCGCACTAGTAGCCCTCATGTCCGCGTCACCGTATACCGACTCAATAACCCTGGCTGAAGCACCGCTCCCAACGATCCTGAAGTTCTTAAGTGGTGCTGTCGGTCCTTGAGGAGCCTCGTACTCACTCAACCTGATTATTGGTTTAGGAGGCTTAAGGAGTTCTACTTCGACCTCGACAGGTCTTACAGACAGCACTAGCTCATGCAGTAGCTCAATGAGCCTCGAGCTACTTACGTCAGTCACCTTAACCCTCTGCCTAGCGGTAACTAAGCTAAGCCTGTAATCAAGGATCTTCTCGATCGGCAGTACGAGCCACTTCTCGGGGAGGTCATATATGGAAGTATCTCCTACAACGGGAGGTGCTGACGGACCAGCTAGTACTTCAGGATACCCAAACCTGCCTACAAAAACGGATGGGGGGCTGGAACCAAAGAATTCTTTTCTGCCTGAGATCTTCCTCACCTTAATTGAGGCCATAGCCTCAGCTATGATTGGGCAGTAGGCGTACCCACATAGGGCCTTACCCCCTCTGCAGAGTATACACAGCCTAGGGTCTATTCTCACCATCGCTACCTAACCACGTATTTAAGGTACCACCGTTTATGGAGGTAAATCAGTACTTATAAAATCAGGGTGTCACTGACCGATAACTGGTTATTTAGTTTGAGAATTACCCGTGGTAGCTCCCCACTACTTACAGCTTCCAGTAGGGACATAGCACTTTCTTAAGCTCCGCTATTAAGTCCCGGATCTTATGGCTGAAGGCGTCAGGTACTTCATTATCGGTGACTACGGGGTCAATACCCATCAGTGCTGCTACAGCGTTTGGCACTCCTTTAATTAAGCCGTCGCGGTACCCGCCCTCCAGCACGGCGGTCAGCCTCCCACCGCAGTATCGGTCAGAGAATCTCGTAGTAACCGTTACCAGTTACGGCAAGACCAGCTAGCTGGTCGGAGTAGTGGGAGTCAAACCCTGCTGAAACCAGTATGTAGTCTGGCTTAAACTCACTTACTAGGGGCTCGACGATCTCCCTGAATAGTACCATGTATGTGTGGTCTCCTGCACCACGACCTAGGGGTATGTTCACCTTAGTACCAGCAGCTTCCCTACCGCCGACATCACTTACTGACCCGGTGCCTGGGTATATGCCGTTCTGGTGTATGTCAATATGGAGAACTCTGTGCTCGTCCCAGAATATCTCCTGAGTGCCGTTCCCGTGGTGTACATCAATATCGAGTATAGCTATTTTCTTGAATCCCCTGTTTAGGAGGTACTTAGCTCCTACAGCTATGTTATTGAATATGCAGAACCCAAGTGTTGGGGCACCTAGTGCAGCACCGCTCACACCTGCGTGATGTCCCGGAGGTCTGACGAGTGCGAAGGACTTTGACGTGCTTCCTGACAGTGTAGCCTCCACAGCCTTGATCACCCCGCCAGCAGCGTACCTTGCTGAAGTAAATGTCCAGTTATTAACGTACGTATCACTATCAATGTATCTGAAGCCTTCAGAACTCTTAGTTCTTATTAACTCCACGTATCCGGGGGTGTGGATGCTGCATAGGAGATCCAGAGGTGCCTCCACGGGCCTTACTGTAGCCACCTTACCCAGCAGACCAGTACTTTCTAAGCCGTGCATAATTCTCATTAATCTAGAAGGGGACTCAGGGTGCATCCCCTCAATATCACTGTGCTTTAAGTACACTTCATCATAAATTATGCTTATGCTGGTTACCCCGGGGTCGACCTACGCTACCATGAGAATTTTAACACAAACAATTAATTTTCTTTGCTCACGAAAGAGACTAGTAGTGATGTAGCGCCCTATGCTTAGGGACTGCAGCACCTATGAGCAGTCCAGCAGCAAGTCCGCCGAAGTGAGCGAACATGTTTACAGCGCCTGCGAGGCCCACACTACTGACTACGAATATTATTATCGCCCACCCTAGACTACTCAGCAGCTGATGCGTTCTCCTGTACTCAGTAATCGCAAGTAGCCCCAGTAGTGAGAATATAGCTCCTGACGCACCTAGCGAGTACGTAGTCGGAGGTATTAATGCCAGGGATAGCAGGTTTCCTGCTAGCCCACCAGCAAAGTATGTGGTCAGCACCATCCTACCCCCTAAGTAGTTTTCACATGCAGTGCCTATGTACAGTAGTGCGACCATGTTGAACCCCAAGTGAATGATGTTTGCGTGCATGAAGAGCGACGTGAACAGCTCCCAGACAGCCCCCCTTGAGACTTCAGCACCAGAGAGCATGAGGGGTAAGTAGGTGTTAACGAAGTCGAGCAGGCCGGTTCTGTCAGGGAAGAGTAGGGAGAGTAGTATCGTGGTTAGGTCACCTAAACTTAGTGCGTAAATTACTGACGCAGGAATAAAGACACCAGCGTAAACTAAGGTGTTAATTAGCATTAGTGTGCGGACAGGGGATGGCGAACCACGTAGGTTCTTCAGGAAGGAACTCAATATGCATCACTCTTAGTTAGTGATAGTATAGGGAAGTTAAAAGTAATTCTTAAGCACTTAAGTCCCTACGTCTTAAGTGAACTACATCGCCAGAGTAGATCACTTCCCTCCTCCCCCCGCCTACTTCAACAATTAGTGCGCCATCGGCATCCACGTCGGCAGCATAGCCTTCTATGACTTTCTCAGACGTTATTACTTTTACGTAATTACCTAAGGTACCTGAGTAGTTCTTCCATAGCTTAACTACTTTAACACCTTCACCACTCACTAGGAGTTCATACCCTATGTCAAGGTTCTTAAGAACTGCTCTAAGGAGCGGGGTCCTGGGCACTGGATGACCTACTAACTCCTTAAGGGTTACTGCAGTAGCCTTTAAGTGCTCTGGCAAGTCGTTATTTACATTAATACCTATGCCGATCAGAACGTAGTGTACTCTATCAGCTTCGGCCCTCCCCTCAGACAGTATTCCACAGAGCTTCCTGCTACCAATAATTACATCGTTCGGCCACTTCAGCTCAGCCTTAATGCCGTATAGGTCGGCTACTGCCTTAGCAACAGCTACTCCCGCACACAGGCTAAGTAGTTGGAGATTCACTATCGTAGGCGGCCTGAGCAGTACGGTCATCCACAGTCCTCCCTTCCCAGCAACCCACTTCCTTCCTAATCTACCCCGCCCGGAGGTCATTGACTCAGCGATGACTACCGTACCTTCAGAAGCTCCTTCCCTCGCCAGTGCCTCAGCTATGTCTTGCGTTGAAGTGCATGAGCTGATGTAGTGTACGCTGAACTTTACTCTAGTACCTAAGTCCTTAAGGTGGGCACCTGCCTCAGCCAGGTCATCCGTAAGTAAGATCCTGTACCCTCTCCTAGGGTGTGACTCAATTACATACCCTACCTTCCTTAAGTAATCAATAGCTCTGTGGAGTGTGGGCTTAGAAGTGCCTAGTCTAGCAGCTAATTCGCTGCCAGTAACGTAGTCATTCGCCTTCAGCAACTCTCTCAACACTTTAGTGATTATCTCCAAGACCTCAGCCCCTCAATAATTACTGAGTACCTAGTATATAGTGCCTCAGAAACCTCTAAAGAATTAACGATGCTTAAGTACGTCACAGCCTTAGCTAGCGCCGTAGTAAGGAGGACCCTGCCTCTGACACCGCCGCACACACTACCAACATTTACTCTGTAGACTTCATGTAGTCTGGCCATTGTGATAGCTGCCGTATGCAGTAACTTAATAGCTAGTGCGATGCTTAGCGCGGTTTTCGGGGAGTACTTACCCAGACACACTATGAGTTCACTTATGCTTAACATAGACATTAATGTCGTGGCCAGCAGCGCTAGTGAGGTGATGCGGCATGAATTAACCAGAATTACTTGCGGGTTTACAGCACCCAGCACTAACTGAATAACTAATGCAGAGAAGGAGTAGAATAGAGTGAAAGGCGCTATCAACACGTAAGTACTTAAGACATCTCTCACACCCCTAACGAGAGTTGCGCTAACAGTTAGTACTGCTAGGGAAATCACTAGCTGAGACATATCTGCCTGTAGCAGTGCTGCAGAACCTAAGCACGCAGCTACAACAAGTACAATGGGGTTTAAGTGGGTCTGTGACGTGCCTGGCGTAATAGCTCTAGACACTTCTCTAAGCCACCACGAAATCACTATTGCTGACCACCTCCAAGACACCATTGCTGAGGACGTAGGTCTTGTTCAAGAATTTGATTAAGTCAATGTCATGTGTTGCCGCAATAACTGCTGAGCCACTAACGCAGAATTTGCGAATAAGCCTAATCAGCAATTCTCTAGATCCTGCGTCGAGACCTAATGTAGGCTCGTCCAGAAGCAGTACCTTAGCTCCCGACACGTAGGCCAGAGCTAGCGACAACCTCCTGGCCTCACCTACACTTAGGGAGTACGGGCTCTGGTGGCTGAGATCACCTAGATAAAATAACTCAAGCACGTCATCGATATCTTCCCTAAACCCCCATACTTCAGCATAGAATGAGACTTCATCCCTTACAGTATCACGTGAGAACCAGTACACTGGTGTCTGAGGTATCATGAATACTGGTTTAGCGGTGCGGACATACCCGACAGCTGGCTTCAGTACCCCGGCCAGCAGCTTAATCAGCGTTGTCTTACCAGCTCCATTCCTCCCAATAATACCTACTGACTCACCTTCCCTAACTTCAAGATCGATTCCTTTAAATATGTAGGGGCTGCCACCGTAGGTGAAGTAGGCCTTGCGAAGATTAACCATGATTTCACTACCTGTGGGTACTTCCTTAAATTTCTCTGAGGTAGTTACATGACTACCTCTACTATCCTTGAATTCTAGAACGTAGTCTGCGTATTCTTTGACTAATTTTAGTCTATGGTCAACAATGATAGCTGACGCACTACTGGAGGCGCAGTACTTCTTCAATAACTCGAGAATGCTTCCTAAACTCCAAGGATCTACGTGCGACGTGGGCTCATCAAGTAGCAATACCTTAGCACCCGAACTTAACGCAGCTGCTAGAAGTAATCTGTAGAGCTGGCCGTCAGACAGCTCATGGGTCTTCCTCGATAGTGCAGTAACTAAGTCACTTACAATACTGCGCACCTGCTCCAAGCGGGTGGTAGCAATAATTGATAGTTCCTCACCGACAGTAGAACCAATAAAATACGCTGATAGATCCTGGGGTACGTAAGCTACTAGCCCTCTCCTTACGGCGTCAGGTGGGCTGTACCCACATACACTGACGTGCCCCGACGTCTTAAATGAACTATACAATCCAGGGATGATGCCTGCGATAACCTTAAGGAGTGTTGACTTACCGCTTCCAGTAGGTCCCGTAACTGCTACTACCTCACCTGACCCCACATGCAGGTTCATGCAGTTTAAGACTTTCCTTCCTTCGACTTCGACCATGAGGTCCTCAATTCTGACAGCCTCAGTCAATGCTCACCCCCTTAGCTTTAAGTACCTTGGAAATCCCCTTAGCTACGGTGACCGCAATTAAGTGGTCCATAAGTAAGTCTTGAGGAATAAATATCAGCACGGATGCCGTCAGAAGAACCAGGAAGTCAGAACTCGTACTAATTCCAAGCCACCCACCCACAGCTGTGGACCAGGAGTACAGCTTCGTGCCAGGTACTGCGTAATGGGAAAACACGAGAAAGCCAAGCACATATATTGGCGTAGCTGAGACCAGTGAGGTCAGCAGTAAGGCAACCACGTCATACCTACTAATTCTACTTAAGTCTACCTTCCTGCGCCTTAGGTAGGCCCTGCTCAGTACTGACATAAGAGGTGCTGCAATTAAGAACCCAGCTAAGAAACCTCCCTTAAACCCTAAGAGCACAGCTAAACCCCCGGTAAAGCCTGAAGCTAAGGGTAGCCCTAAAGCAACTAGCAAGAGGTAGAGCCCCATAGAAGCTGTAGCGTACTTCGGCGGGAGTAAGAGCCCGGCAAGAATCACAGCCGTATTCTGCATAGTGTAGGGTACGGGGCCTACATTAAACTTAACCTGTGCCAGCACAGCTGTGAGTGCAGCAATTGAAGCCGTAAATACTAACTTAACTACCTCATCCCTCATAACGTCCCCGAAACAGTTTCAGCATCCTCAACTTAATTAACTTAATGTTTAAATGGAATTTTCTGAAACTGTTTCAAGAATTACTGACGCTATCAGGTAATTTACTGTGGCACATATTCGAAAGAGTTTCCTATTATCTCGTGTGAAATTATTGGATAAGGAAAGTAATCAAGCAAGTCTACATTAACTATAAAGGATTTTAGACCCACTTAAGTTGACGCTCATAAAATTTTAAGAGCAAGCAATATTAGGTAAACTATGTAAAGTTAGCAACAGGGATGCCCAGTGTACTTTAAATATGCTTTAACAAGACTTCAGGCCGCTATAATAGCTATTATCGTTATTATAGGTATGATTAGTATCGCAATATACATGACCTCAGGACCTACAGTAGTGCCTACATCACCTACTACATCATCAACCTCCGCAACTTCGACATCACCTACTTCAACAACTACCCCACCACCAGGTAAGAAAATGACCTTAGTAATAGTGACTCCGGTAGAGCCTGAGGGACTCGACATACAGCAGATCGAATCCGCGACAATAGTTCACTCACTCATATATCAGCCTCTCGGGGCCTTTGACCCGGACCTGAATGTCGTTCCTGACCTAGCTTCTGACCTGGTTTTGGATGTCGAGAAAGGTGCTATTATTGCTAAAATACCTGAAAACACTAAGTTCTCGAATGGGGACCCAGTAGACGCCTACACCATAAAGGCGGCTGTTGAAAGATACACAAATATAAGTCCGTTCGGCAGTGACTGGGAAGCATTAGACCATATCGAGGTTACCGATAAGTATACTGTTAAGTTCGTATTTAGCGGCTCTCCGAACTACGTGTGGAGAGTCGACATACCTACCCAGTGGGGCGGTATAGTTAATGTTAAGGTAGCTGAGGAAGTGGGGAGAGCTAAGTTTAATGAGCTGCCAATAGCCTCAGGGCCGTTCAAGGTCAAGGAGTGGGTCCGGGGTTCACACATAGTACTTGTTAGGAACGAGAACTACAGGACTAATCTCCCATTCGTGAAGAACCATGGACCCCCCAAAATCGATGAGGTTATTGTTAGGTTCATAACGGATGACCTAACAAGAGCAAGCGAGTTCCTAGCAGGGAAAGCTGACATGCTCATCGGGGTGCCAGTCGATATAGTAAGTCAAATTAAGAGTAACCCTGATGTTAAGCTTTATGAGGTCATAGATCCTGGAATTAACTACATACACATTAACGTAAGAAGACCTCCGCTAGATGATTTAAGGGTTAGAGAGGCCATCATGTACGCTATCGACAGGAGCGCGATAGCTCAAACGTTGGAAGACACTGTGATTCCTTGGTATTCATTTATGTCACCTACGCAGATGTGCTTCAATAAGTCGGTCGAGGAGTGGGCCGAGAAACACTATGCACATAATCTTCAGAAGGCTAAGGAGCTACTAGCTGAGGCAGGCTGGGCAGATAGGGACAGTGATGGTGTGCTAGAGGATGAGAAAGGTAATAAGTTAGTTCTTGAGCTTCTGTCACCAGCAGATAATCCGAAATTAAAAAGAGTAGCTCCTCTAATAC
>JAGGTW010000100.1 GCA_021163585.1 Desulfurococcales archaeon
ACTCTAGAGTAGTAATGATGGAGCGTGCCGGGGTGGCCGAGCGGTCTAAGGCGGCGGGCTGCAGTGGTTAATTAACGGGGAAACCCGCTCTTTCGCGGGTTCGAATCCCGCCCCCGGCTCCAATAATCACCTTCAGAGCTTACTCCTGCTTAACATTGTTCAATATTAAACATTAATTGAGTAAGAAGGAATTACTTAGTATGGCTTCTAGTGTGGTTATACTTAAAAGTAGTGGAGTTCTATATCTGATACTTTAGTGGTCCTGGTACGTGCTACATGTGGTAGTCAAAGGAGAAACAGCGGTAACATGGGTGGCGGTATGGGTCCTGGGAGGCTGAACGTAGTGAAGCAGCGGCGGCATTTGTAGTTAATACTTTAGTTTGGTTCTTGAGGCTTGCTGCGGGGGTGTACATAAATGGTATGACATTAATTGCTGATTCATGGCACTCCATGTCTGACAACATAACTACATTAATAGTTTTAATAAGTAGTAAAGCCGCATCCAAACCACCTGATCATTCACACCCATACGGACATGGTAAGGTAGTTGATGTCGGTTCATTACTTATGGGGGTAGTTCTTCTAGGAATGTCCACATACTTAATTTATGAGGGTATATCCAGATTCTTAATAGGTTATAGCATAATCTCTGAGTACGTTCCGCTAGCGATTGTAGTAGTTGTTGCAACCTGCGTACTTAAAGAAGTGCTGGCAAGGTATGCACTTCACCTACATCGCGTTAGTGGGTCACTGCTATGCAAGGCTGATACATGGCACCATAGAGTAGATGCACTAACAGGTATTGCAGTAATGCCAGTATTCGTGCTCTCAATGCTCGGCGTCACCTCAATACTAATAGATTTAGCTGCTACTGCAGTAATAGCCGTGCTAATTATGAGGGAAGGATTCGAAATATCAAGGGAGGCAATGCTCTCACTGATAGACACAGCAAGACACGATATTACTGACAGAGTAACTCAAGTTACAGCCAAGATCAAGGACGTAGTAAATGTTCATGATGTTAGAGTAAGGAATTATGGAGGGTACTATTACATAGAAATGAAGATGCACTTAGACCCAGCAAAAACTATTGAAGAAGCCCACAAAATAGCGGAGAAAGTAGAGAATGAGGTAAGAAAAGCCATGCCCAGAGTGATTGAAGTAATAATACACATAGAACCTACAACACCTCACGAGTGGTGACCGCAGCGGCGTGTGTGAGTATGTAGCAGTACTGTAGGAAAATAGGAAAATAAACCTACTTGCACCATGTTTCATTAGGGAGAGAACAGCGAAGGAATTAAGAGAGCTGCTCAAATTTCTAAACCCTCTCCTCATAGCTCACCTAAAGTTCTCCTTAGGGCGGTCTCTTAGAGTTCAGGGCGGAATTAGATACCAAGAAATTCATAGCAAGAAAGTACTGCAGAACTAAAGATTTTAAGCTCTGCGTAAGTGGCGAAGACCTTTCGAAGCTCCTAAGTAAAGACCAGAACTCATGAAGAATCAGTCAATGTAAAGAAACTTAAACCTCTAACAGCCCTACATTTTTACCTTTCGAAGAGATTTCTGCCCAAATGAATCCCTGCTACTTATTTCTTGAAAGTCTTTGCTTAATTTTCATTAAGGTCTACTAACTCATCCTTAGACTTTACAGCCTCAATTTCGTCAGGAAGAGGTTCTACCTCCTCAATATTCTTCTCAATGATAAATCGTAGCATAGACTCCACTCTAGCCAGACTCTCCTTTATCTCCCGAATCTCCGATAGAAGCTCATGATCTGACATCTTTTTATCCCAAGTATAGTTTAATGTGATTTATCCCTAAAGTTATTGACCAAAAACTATTAATAATCGTTATTGGTGGGTTTGCAGGGATTTGATTTCCAGATCTTCGCCGTGTGAGGGCAGAACAATATTCAGTATTTCATATTGCTAATATGCATGTAATCCAAGACGATTATCAGAATGTATATCAATTAAGATATCTTGAATCGTAGGATATGCATATACAGAGCATAGGTAGGATTGTATTTGGAGTAAGGCCTCATTTTAATCCAAGGACTCTTTTTAGTTCTCCTTTAACCTCATCTAATGCCTTTGTAGTGAGCCTGCTAACAACCTTTATTACTAATTTCTTTTCTACAGTGAAAATACTTGAACAATCTATGTAACTAGGTTCCTTCCTTAAACGACCAATAGCCAGGTCTGTCTGCATTATTGGTACTCTATGTCTTCCAGGAGAGCTTGTTATTTTTGCTACTATTATATCGTCACCTAGGTCTATAGCGTTCAATACTAGAACAGGTCTTAATTTAGAGCCAAGCAAATCTGTAAACGGAAGTTCTAAGATAACGATATTTCCTTGTTCATATCTCGAAGATTTCTTCAGCATCCTCCTCCTCTTTTAGAAGTCTAAGATAGGAATAGAGCCTCTCTGCGTCAATACCTTTAACTTCTAATATCTTTATTCTAACCCTCTTACCCTCTAGTTTTGTTAGAGGTTTAAGCGGGATAATCACACCGCCTTTAACGATACCTTCTATTTCAGACAATTTCCAAACACCAAGTACCAATATTGTTAGAGAGGATAATCAATTTAGCTGACGTCATCCCTTACCTGGGGATACTATAAGAAAAGAACTAATGTGACACATAAGTTTGGTGGGTCCGCGGGGATTCGAACCCCGGACCTCCGCCGTGTGAGAACACAAAGATATGCAAGTATTCATATTAACCATATGTATGTAATCCGGTTTGCATATTATAGCTGATATCAAAAGTGATATTACTTGATAATCGGATATGCGTCATGTAAATTGCATTAAATCTAAATAATCTAATAGGGTGGATAAGCATAGAGGTCATGGAGGAGGAATAATGTCGGCTAAGAAATTTAGATGGGTTATTAC
>JAGGTW010000084.1 GCA_021163585.1 Desulfurococcales archaeon
AAGCTATACAGAAAGGCTGGGGGATAGGGTCAGGTGTTAGCTTATTCATACTTGCAGGTGTTGCCCGAACAATAGTATGGGACCTATTCGCACCTGTTAAGACATCCAATATTGATCAGTACTATGGATTCATACCGTATTTAATTCAAGCATTTACTCAAGGCCAGGTTGACATGAGCAGGTTATTTTTTGGCGTCGTCAGTGGCATTAATAGGGTACTGCCATCGTTAACAGGCCTAATTACAGTTATTGTGCTAGTGACTGTGCTAGTATACCTGCAGCAGATGAAAGTGAACATACCTGTTACGATGCAGAGGCTTCCGGGCATTAAGAGTAAAGTGCCGCTTCAGTTCATCTACGTTACTAACATACCTATACTGCTGGTCGGTATTGTTTTTTCAGACCTCATGCTCTTGAATAATCTTTCCGCAGCATACTTAATGGACAGGGCGCCCTGGCTTGCAGGCGCACTGAGGACAGCCATATACTACCTGACACCCCCCAGGACAGTACTTGAGTTAGTGTACAGCCCGGTCAGAGTAGCTGTTTACTCAGTTCTGCTAGTAGGTCTAGCTATAGTATTCGGGTTTATGTGGGTTGAAATAGCTGGTCTCGGCCCTTCAGCACAGGCCGAGAACCTGATTAAGTCAGGGCTTCAAATGCCCGGAATTAGAAGGAATCCGAAGCTCCTGGAAAAGGTTCTTTCCAGATATATCTACCCGTTAACGGTACTTAGTTCGTTAATTGTTGCTTTAATCGCTTTGACAGCGGACATCTTCAGTGCCTATGGCACGGGCACGGGCATATTGCTTGCTGTAGGTATAGTTCAGCAGTTCTATACTCAAATAGCCTATGAAAGAGCGCTTGAAGCTTATCCTCTACTCAAGAGGTTAATTGGTGAGTAGGTATGAGTAGTGTTAAATTAGCTGTAATTGTGGGTTTACCTGGTGTAGGTAAGTCAACAGTTCTGAATTTAGCTAAAAGAATCTTAACCAGTAAAGGCTACCATATTGAAATAGTGAACTTCGGGGACTACATGCTTAGTTATGTAGCTTCTCAGGGACTCGCTAAAAACAGGGATGAAATCAGGAGGCTTCCCCTACACGTTCAGAGAAAGGCTCAGGAGGAGGCAGCTAAAAACATTAGGAGAGACTTGGAAGCTAAAGCAAGCAGTGAAGATAAGGTAGTCGGATTCGTTGATACTCATGCTGTCATAAAGACTGTGACAGGATACTGGCCGGGTCTTCCGCTGCATGTAATTAAGAACTTAATGCCCAACACGATAGTAGTCGTTGAGGCAGAACCTGAGGAGATAGTTGCTAGGCAACTAAGGGATAAGACCAGGTACAGGAGTGATTATGCAGATGTTAAGCTGGTAAAGGAATTATTAAGTATGAATAGAATGTATGCCATAGCCAGTGCCGTACTCGTTGGTGCATCAGTTAATTTTATCATGAACAGGGAGGGTAAGGCTGACGAAGCTGCCAGAAGGCTGGCTGAGGTAATAGAGGGGCTGTAGTAAATGATAATAACATTAACATATGCGTTGCTAATACTGCTATCGTTTATGCCATTTACACTATTAGTCAGGTCTTATTCTAGGAAGATAAACATAGATAGCCTAATTGTAGAGCTTAAGGAAGTTAGTGAGAGACTTGAAAACATATCACCTGAAAAAGAAAAGAAGCTGAGAATCCTTAAGGGTAGGTATAAAAAATTAAAGCGAGCGATCGATAAGTTATTTTTTCTCAATCTTGCTGTTATATGGTTAGGAATAACTATAGCTTTGATCTTTAGTAGGGCAGCCATTTCCATTATAGCGTCAGTGTTAGGGCTGCCTCCTAGACCCCCATCACCACTAATTCTGCCTGGCATATCGTATGATGGGTACTTAAATGACTTTACGATATTCGTAGCTGTTATATTAGGCTATCAGGCATTCCATAACAAGATAGTGGGATTCAGTAAACTCGCTGAGTTACGCAGGTAGTGTCATCAACGATGTGTACTAAAGCTTTTTATATTATTGACATTATGATTGGAGGCAGTGAGGAGCCATGGTGAGGCCTGGCCTAAGATCTAGGTCCAAGAGAAGAATTAGGAAAAGAGTTCCGGGTGGGGGTTCACGAATACACTACGTTATGAGGAGGAGGTACAGAGCTACCTGCCCTATTTGCGGAAGGAGCATTGGTGGAGTGCCCAGAGACTACAATATAATTAGGTGGGGACCGAAGACAGCTAAGAGGCCTGAGAGATATTTTGGGGGTGTGATCTGCTCTAATTGCTTAGCGACTGTATTAAAACTTAGTGTCAGGAGTGCAAGCACCAACTTGAGGGTTTAATCTTGGAGAACATTAGTGAAGCCTGTGAAGCAGGCTTAGTTATTGCAGTCAGTGGCCCTCCGGGCAGCGGTAAAACTTCATTAGCAAAAAGACTTGCAGGGAAGTTAGGGCTTAAGTACTTATCTCTAGGTGGGATATTTAGGAAGTTGGCTCAGGAAAGGAAGATTACGCTTGAGGAACTTTCTCGCATAGCTGAGGAGGATGCAAGCATAGATAGGGCAATAGATGATAAGGCAGTTGAAGAAGCATCAAAGGGGTGTATAGTCGTTGATGGCCACATATCGGCATGGACTCTTGAAAACACTGCTCACCTAAAGGTACTTGTGATGGCTCCCATTAAAGTTAGAGCTGAGAGAATAGCGAGAAGGGACGGGAAGAGCTTTGAGGACGCACTAGCGGAAATAAGAGTAAGGGAGGAGTCAGAGGGCAGAAGGTTCATGAAGTTTTACGGAATTAATATTTCTGATGTAAGTGTATTTGATTTAGTTGTTAATTCTGAAAAGTTCGATGAAGAAGAAGTACTGGAGATTGTAATGTCAGCAGTAAGTATCTTACTCAGGAAGATCAGGAAGTGTCGAAAAACTTAAAGAGAAGACTTTACCATGGTTAGTGGGGTGACGTGAATGCCAGCTATTGAGGTAGGTAGAATATGCGTTAAATTAAGAGGGAGAGAAGCGGGTAGGAAGTGCGTAGTAGTCGATATTATCGATGATAAATTCGTGCTAATTACAGGGCCTAGGCAACTTACAGGTGTGAAGAGAAGGAGAGTAAACATAAACCACATTGAACCTACGGATATGAAGGTGGATATAGATAAGGGTGCAGGCGACGATGATGTACTCAAGGCTATTGAGAATGCTGAACTAACGGAGTTCATGAAAGAAAAAGTGAGAATTTCAAGAAAAGAATTCTTAGAAGTGAGGGCACTGATGTAATCCGTTGAGACTATTTGCACTGTATACTTAATTTACGGAATATTTAATATTTAGAACTACTTGGCCTCATTATTTCTTCTTACCTCCAACTTTTTAACATACTTAAAAAGTTACGAAAAATAAGAAGACGGTGATTTGACTTGAGGGTTGCTGAGAAGGGTATTGAGTTTTTACGGAAGCTGGATACCTTTGGGGGTGTGAAGAGGAGGTGGATAATCAAGGTAGAGTCCGAGACGGACTTTAATTACGGTAAGTTACCTTATGAGAGAAATGTTGATGAATTACTTAACTACGGTATTATTAATTTGGACAAACCACCTGGTCCTACGAGTCATGAGGTAGTTGCATGGGTTAAGAAGCTCCTCAATATAGAGAAAGCAGGTCATGGCGGGACCCTAGTGCCCGTTCACCTCTAGGGTGACGGGCGGGGAAACCCCAAGGTCTCTGGAGTACTTCCCATAGCTTTAGGCAGCTCAACTAAGGTCATAGGGGTTCTCATGCTATCTGATAAGGAATATGTTGCTGTCATGCAGTTACATAAGCTGGTTGACGAAGGAAAATTAAGGGAAGTTACAAACGAGTTCGTTGGGAGGATATACCAAAAACCACCTGTCAGGTCGTCAGTGAAGCGCGTTCTCAGGATTAAGGAGGTGTATAGTATTGAAATTCTCGAGATCGAATATCCGTACGTTCTCATGAGGATCTCATGTCAGCACGGAACATATGTCAGGAAGCTGATTCATGACATAGGTGAGGTGCTGGGTGTAGGAGCCCACATGAGGGAGTTAAGGAGGGTTAAAAC
>JAGGTW010000058.1 GCA_021163585.1 Desulfurococcales archaeon
AGAACGCTCACAATCATCATTATCTCTACGTCCTTATGCTTTATGTGGCCAACTTCGTGCGCGATAACTGCCTCGATCTCGTCCTTAGGGAAGTTAAGTAGCATGCCCTTAGTGACAGCGACCCTATAACCTGAGAATATATTTCCATAGGCAAATGCGTTGGGAACGCTGACTTCAGCAACCATTACTTTGGGTATTTTGCTTAAGCCTGAATCCGCAGCGATTTTTCTAACTACCTCTTTAAGCCAGGCAAAATCTTCGCTTACTGGTCTTACCTTATAGGCTGCTTCAATAATCTTAGGTGCTAGAATCCACTGAGTGGTATGTATTCCTAAAACAAAAATTAGTGAACCAAGTACCAGAAAACTCAAGTTTTCAGTGGGTGCTACTATCGAAAATAGTGCAACACATACTAATGTTGCGAGACCTATTATGGCCGCAGTCACACCAGTCATAGCGAACTTTAGTTTACCGTACGTCAGCAAGTACCGTACCCCCTCAATAAGGCGGAATGAAAGCTTAAATTTCTATGGCTCTTAAAATAAGAAATAAGTGATTTGGGATCAATAGGGGAAGGCAGAAGATAGGGCTCTTCTTACATCTACTGGCAGTTCCTCATAATTTATTTTACTGTCCTTTACATCCTTAAACGCATCCAGCTCAAGTAAGTCCCAAGCCTCCTTCTCACCTTCTTCTTTCAGGTAAGTACCACTCAGTGTTTGATGAACTACGAGAAAAGATTTGCCTTCAGGTGTCCTGAGTATCTCAAGCATTACGGACTTGCCGCCTTTTTCAACAAAGTAAACAGCCTCTCTAATAGCTTTCAACATTATCCACACCCTAGTGGTAAGATGAAAACATACCCTTAATAAATGTATGCTGTCTCTCCCATGAATTTTAAGTTAACTTCCTCCGAATATATTATCTAGGGTCTTGCTGGGGATATTAAACATAACCTTAGCCACCTTTACTACGTAGTCATCGGATGGTGTTGATTTTTCTATGCCAGTTTTGATTGATAGTAGTTGCTTTCTTATTTCTTTCTCAACCCTATTTCTTATACTACCACATGATATCTCATCAGCTAACTTAACAGCTATAAAAAACTTAGTAAACCTCCTTATCGTGTCCTCATGCTCAGGAAAGGCATCCCTTAATTTGCGGATCACGTTAACAACGACCTCTGGTTCCTCAAAATCAAGATAATATAGTGTTAAAGCATACCTGAGTATTTTTGCTACATCTACCTCACTTAGGGTGGGGAGTATTTCAAGCACTATTTCTCTAGCTTTATGAGGGGTACTGTTAGATATCAGAACCTGAACTATTCTATCATACTTTATCTCTTTATGAAATACTTTCTCAAACATGTACTTATATTCATCTTTAATACCCAAGCCCTTACACCCAATTATGTAGAGACTAATCAGCTCTTTCTCATAGATGTCGTCAGGTTTTGAAGCACCTCTTAATGGCTCTACGTTCTCCCTATCAAGTGCCTTCTTAACTAGGTCAACAGCTAATTCCCTGCTCGGCTCGTCGACCATAAGCAACTCACCTAGTGCATCAACGTAAGCCTTAACTCTTTTTCTCTTTATATTCACCTACCACCACCCACACTATGTAGTCCTGCATGTAATCAATTCGCAGCAATAGAAAACTAACGCCCCTGCCAACAATAGGATCTTTAGGTTAATATCTTTACATATGTGTCAGGAATGTCTAGTGAAATAACAGCACTTCCATCTTGCCTCTTTGTGATGAAGGCGTTGTTAATCAAAATAAGGGATTCCTTTGGTATTTCTGTATATCTAACTCTGAAAGTAACCATAAGCACTTTCTCAGCAGTAATCTGCGGCCTAATAACTTCTACAGTGTAAATTGATGGTGTCCTATAGTCGGTAGATTCAATTTTAGCAATGACTTGGGCGACGCGATAGCTCAGTAAGCAGGGAACTTGTAGAGCCTGCTCCCTGAGAGGATCAATCAGCCTCAATGTATATCTTCGTGACTTAAATACTCCCTGAGTAATTCTATTAGTTGAGAGTCTTAGGTGGTCATTAAAGCTAAGCCCCTCAGACACATTGGTGTATTCAATAAGGAAGTCACTGTAACTAAATGGTTTGAGCACGTAGTTCTTTCTCAAGTTGTTCAAACAATCATATGCACTGCTATTATCGATGCAGACAATATCTATGTCTGAATGCTCGGTCACCGCACCGTAAAGTAGTGAGCCCGCTACACCACACTTAAGCCCGCAAACCGTGGATAATGTATTCAGTAAGTCACTGCACAATTCACCTACCTTGCCGAGTCCCTTAGGACATGGAGTGCTAAGTACTCTTAAGTGCTTCTTAATAAGTGCCTCAGGTACTGCTGGTACTGCCCTACCAATGAAGTTCACGTAAGTCATGAAGTGTCTATAATACCTGTGAACAACGCTTAGAGCCTCGTCCACCCTCTTTAGCTTACGACCATTAACTAGTCGGGGCAACGCTATAATTCTTTTCGGGGGGTGATAGCTACCCTTAACCACCCACAGACTCCCGTCAGAGAGCTGGAGGCAGTCACCTTCAAGATACTGCATTTTTCCTCACGAACCGATCAATCCTATTATTCACTACCTGCAACTCCTAATAATTTATTTAGTATTCGCTAGAGTAATATACTACAGGTAGGAAGGATGAAGCGAAAGTACGACTTCGTGATTACCACTGACAGAACGATGATGAGCAACCATCACGGCAAGGAATTTCTCGGGTTCCTGGCAACTGGCCCGGCATTTTTTGTTCCTGAGAGGATATGGTATAAGATATGTTGTCCTAAACCGGAGATCGATGATGAAGGTAGGCCTGTGGAGGCACCATACGGGTTAAGGAAGATCGAAGCTGCACTTCTCGATGCTGGATATAATGCCGCCATCATAGATCCAGACTTTATTGATGAATACGCACCTTATGCCAAGGCATTCTTGATCGGTCACCATGACTTTTTTGCTTATGGTCCACCATCGTCGGAGTGGTGGATAATAACTGGTAAGGAACCCGTGAATAGAAAATCGTTTATTAAGTTTATGAAGCATGTCGCCGAGCTTAAGAAGAGGTACGGGTTTAAGATAATAGTTGGGGGTCCGGCAGCTTGGCAGTGGTTATGGGAACCGGGGTTATGGAGTAAGTGGGGTGTTGATACAGTAGTTGATGGGGAAGCAGAGTGCGTGATTAAGAAGCTAGCTGGGAAGATACTTAGTGGTGAAGAGTTACCAAAATATATATTCATAGGAGCGATGGATGTCCCCAAAATAGAAGAAATCCCAGTGATCAGGGGTGCAAGTGTTAACGGTATTGTCGAGATCATGAGAGGTTGCCCTAGAGGATGTAAGTTTTGCAGTGTCACGCTAAGACCGCTGAGATTCATACCTCTTGATATCATCGAAAAGGAGGTGCTGGTTAATGTTAGGGCTGGTGTAAAGCACGGCATAATTCACTCAGAGGATGTATTGCTATATGGTGCTAGAGGCGTGATACCTCGCGAAGAACCCCTCATAAAATTACATGACGTTTTCCTACGGCACTACATATCGATTGCTTGGGCACATGCTTCACTGGCAGCCATAGTGGTTGCTGAACGGAATGGACGCATACTCACTAAATTAACCGAGATGATATACTCGAAGGCTAAGCAGGATTACTTAGGTGTAGAAGTAGGTATTGAGACGGGATCGCCACGGCTAGCCAAGGAAATAATGCCTGCTAAGTCAGCCCCCTACCCAGCGGAGAAGTGGCCTGAAGTTGTTGAGGAGGCATTTGCAATTATGCATGACCACAGGATCATTCCTGCAGCAACATTCATACTCAATTTCCCGGGTGAAACTCCTAGTGATGTGATGAAAACTGTTGAATTGATAGAGCGGCTCAGGCCATTCAGGTCGTTAATTGTTCCTATGTTATTTGTTCCGATGGGTGCCTTAAAGGGCAGCAGGGAAATTATTGCTAAAGTGAGGATAACAAGAGAACATATTGAGGCATATAAGGTGGCGGTGAGACACACCGTATATTGGGCGAGAGACATAATGGAGAAATTCTACTTAAATAAACCAATGTACCTGCCATTAAAGAAGCTACTTAATTACTACGTAAGTAGGGTGCAGAAAAAAGTTGATGAAATAGTGGAGGAGTTAGGCAGTAAGTTTACATATAAGGAACTAGCCCTTAAAAGACCCGAGATATAATCCCCTAAAATCATCGCATCCTAAAGCACTTACTGCCTAAAGACCACTTCAGATACCTTGTACACTATGAATCGTCCTTTTCTTCTATTGTAAACCTTTAAGTAGCCAAGGTCCCTCAGCTTCCTCAAGGTATAGCCAGCTACCTTGGAGCTGACCTTGAAGTTTCTTGCAACTCTCCTAGCGTTAATGAATCTCAGGCGTTGCTTCCGTATCCACTCAATAACATCTTTGATATCTAGGAGGCGCCTCATTATATCATCTCTCTATGCTCTAGTATGAGGCTGTTATTAATAAGTTTTAAGTTAGTTGATTAATTTGAATTCGACTATTGACGATGGAGATAGTACCAATGGTCACATACTTCTTATTAAGGGGGTTTACCTTAGTTACGTTCTGGAGTTAAGTAATGTCCGTAATTAAAAATCTTGGTGAGTTAATTAGGAGTAAATATCACAAAGTAGTTGTTGACTTAGTGGAAACAGGCTTGAAGGCCGCTGATCCTAAAGTAGCTGTAATGAAGAACATTACGGTCAAAGACAATACCTTAGTCATTGGAGGGCGCACCTTTAATGTTAAAGGCAATGTTTATGTAATAGGTTTCGGTAAGGCGTCAGTTAAGATGGGCGAGGCCATCGAGGATCTACTAAATGACTTAATCACCGCAGGCTTTATCATAGCTCCGAAAATACCTGTGGACATCAGGCTTAGGAAGCTGAAAGTGCTAAGAGGCGATCACCCGATCCCTGGCGAAAATACCTTAAGGTCAACCGAGGAGGTTCTCAGTTTAGTCAGGAGTGCGGATAGCGATGACTTAGTTATCGTGCTCATCTCAGGTGGTGGTTCTGCACTATTTGAGAAGCCCATACCTCCTATATCACTCGGTGACTTAAGAGAACTAAATAGGCTTCTTCTCAAATCAGGTGCAGATATTAAGGAAATAAATACGGTTAGGAAGCACGTCAGTATGGTTAAGGGGGGTAGGCTGGCTGAGATCATATACCCTGCCCAGACAGTAGCTCTGATAATATCAGATGTTGTTGGTGACCCAATAGAATTTATTGCGTCAGGACCTACCGCACCAGACACAACTACATTTCATGATGCAGTCAAAATACTTAAGTATAGGAGTTTGTGGGACATCATACCCCGAAGTGTTAGGGCAGTTATTGAGAGAGGTGTGAAGGGGGAAATACCTGAGACTCCAAAGCCGGGACATAAGGTCTTCGAGAAAGTCAGAAACAGCATCATAGCTAGCAACATAATCAGTTTGAAAGCTATGGAGGTTAGGGCTCGTGAATTAGGCTATAATACACTAGTACTCACCTCCATGATGGAGGGAGAGGCTAGAGAAGTGGGCAAGTTCTTAGCAGGCGTGGCAAGGCATGTAGCAACTTACGGTGAGCCTGTGAAAAAGCCAGCTGTAATACTACTTGGTGGCGAAACCACGGTCACTGTCAGAGGTGATGGGATAGGGGGAAGAAATCAAGAACTTGCTCTGTCATTCGCAATACATGCTAGGGAATTAAGGAATGTTGTACTTGCTTCGGTAGGTACAGACGGCATTGACGGTGTGAGTAGTGCTGCGGGTGCGGTAGTTGATGGAGAGACGTACTCAGAGGCAGTGAGGGAAGGTATTAACTTGATAGATTACTTAAGGAGTAATGACTCCTACACAGCATTAAGTAAACTTAATAGAGTAATAATTACGGGACTGACAGGAACCAACGTAAATGACTTGGTGGTACTGTTAGTACATTAAGTAAATTCTCAGGCTGGTCTAGGGTCATCACTGATCAGCGCCGGTAACTCACAGCATCTAAGATAGTAGTAGTGGCTTAAAGATTAAGTTTTCTGCACAATGTAAGTCAATGCAGTATAATTAATATATGTAACTTAAGAAAATATCTCAGATGATGAGGAAGAGCCGAAATGAAGAGATGATTTAATTATCCTCAACTGATTCAAAAACAATCCAAAACATTCTGTAATGCCGTACCTCAGCTAAACTGCAAGGCCCTGTCAAACTGTCCACTGTAATTGTAGCTGGGCAGTGTACGATCAATAAAAGTTAAAGAAAAGTTTTTAATTTTGCTTCAACCTTTTGGATAGGGTATACATATGGTCGAAGCCGGAAGAACTATAGCAGTTCTGCTTATTGCTGTAATAGTTATTTCAGTGGTATTTGCTGCAATACTGTACCTTCAGGGCAGCATGTTGGGTAATGCTATTGCTAGTATTAAGGAGGGATTTTCAGCGCTGCAAGGGAACATCTCGAAGGTGAGAAGCGAGGTCAGCGAGATCCGCTCAAGCATTTCAAGTACTGATGAAAAACTCAGTGACTTAGAAAATAGGGTAGCTAGTATAGAGAAGTCGCTGGTGAACGTAAATAAGTCCTTAGAGGTTACTTGGAGTAAGCTCGAGAATTTGAGTAACGTACTAACTGCTGTAGTATATAATGTAAGTAAAGTTACATTGAAGTATGGCCAGCTTGAGAAGTCGCTAGTACTGATTAAGGAGTATATCGCCTCACTAAAGTACCCTATAACACTAACCGATGCCTTAGGACGTCAGGTAGTAATTACTCATGAGCCTAAGAGAGTAGTGTCGGCAGCACCTTCTATTACGGAGATCCTCTTCGCTATTGGTGCTGGAGATCGCGTAGTAGGTGTTGATAAGTTCTCAAATTACCCTCCTATTGTTAATGAGCTGGTTAAAAACAAGACGGTAGAGATTATCGGAGGCTTCAGCACTATTAATGTAGAGAAGATCGCGCTACTAAAGCCAGACGTAGTGTTCTTAACCACGGGGGTTCAAGAGAAGTTTGTTAGGGAGCTAGCCAGCATGGGAATCACAGTTTATGTTCTGAGCGACAAGTCCATTGAGGACGTCTTTACCGACATACTGACGGTTGGTGTAATACTGAATAAAGCCGATTCTGCTGTTGAACTCATAGAGCAGTTGAGAACTAAGTTAATGACAACGTACCTAACGGTCCATGAATATCTGAATAAAACAGGCATTCAACCCAAGAAGGTCTACTTCGAAGTTTACCCTGACTATTGGACTGTAGGCAGATCCTCATTTATTAATGACGTCATTATCTTGGCTGGAGGTGAGAACATATTTAATGATGTTGAGACACCGTACTTTCCAGCGTCACCTGAGGAGATAATATCCAGAAATCCCGATGTAATACTGACAACTGCAATGTATGGTAGTTTCGGGCCACCAGAGAACGTAATAAATAGAATTAAGTCAAGAGAGGGTTGGAGCAACATAACAGCAGTTAAGGAGGATAAGATCTACTTATTCAAGGGCACGCTAGAGGACATAGTTGTTAGGCCTGGTCCTCGAATAGTTGCAGCGGTTGAGGTTATAGCAAGGGTACTATATCCTCAAGCATTTAATATTACTTCCGTGCCAAGTATAATCGATGATAAAGTAATTGAGGCGTGGGGCGTGTGCTTAAGTATTGAGGCAGGTGAATTGCTCTGCACGAAGACTTCGGCAGTGAAGGCTCCAGTGTCAGGAAGTACATAATACAGAGACGCAGACGCTTTATCTATATTTTCGTATTTTTACTTGTTACACTAATTGCTGCCTCCTTAACTCACCTAGCACTCGGCACCATCATACTTAACCCAATGGATGTAGTGCTTAATGGACTGCGCTCTTCTGCTGGTATATATCGTTTCAGACTCTTCAGAATGATCGCGGCTTTCTTAGTGGGTGGGTTGCTATCTATTTCCGGTTTACTGATACAGGTATGCACTAGGAACCCTCTTGGTGACCCGTACCTATTAGGTATCTCTTCAGGTGCGCTATTTACTGTCACGCTAACATTTTTATTTCCAAGCCACTCCCTACTAGCTTTCATTATTAAGCCTGCAGTTGCTTTCATAGGGGGTTTCCTAGCATATACGTTAACGCATGCAATTGCGGTAAGAGCAGGCTATACACCTACGTCCATAGTACTAAGCGGTGTTGCAGTAGGTACCACACTTTACTCACTCTCACTCCTGCCTCAATATCTAATCCTTTATGATATACACAAGATATTTGCTTGGTCCATGGGGAGCTTAATAGG
>JAGGTW010000046.1 GCA_021163585.1 Desulfurococcales archaeon
TACCTTAAATTTCCTTCTTCCCGACATGTACTATCTACCCTTCCTAACCTTTAAGGTAGTCCGGAACACTAATTATAAGCTTTAATCCAGTTATGTTTGGTTCTCTGAAAACTTAAGTAGTTTACTGTAGCACCTAGCTATCCTTTTAAACCCCTTATAACAACTTACTATAGTGGGCCCGTAGCTCAGCCAGGTAGAGCGGCGGGCTTTTAACCCGTAGACGGGTGAACCGACCCGGCGGAAGTCCCGGGTTCAAATCCCGGCGGGCCCGCCACACCTTCCACCACCATAGTAACCTTCCGAAACTGTAGCTTCATGTCAAGCACTACAGCATGTCCAGCTTATGGAAGAATACTCTCAACTAACATACCTTTTTGGAGTATGTCAGCACTCAGTGGCATGTCTGCCAGCAGAAGCGCCTCCACCAACCTTAACTTAAATCTATGCTGTTCTATAATATTTTTTAGTGCGAGAGCATCATCCTTCGAGAAAACTACGTGAACAGAAATAACACTTAGTTCACGCTTGATCCTAAGCAATTTCCTTAAACTTTCCCTAACCTCATCAGAGCCCGCCACCTGAGGCCATGTAATTAGTGGTATAGTAAATACACCCAGCCTAAATGCAATTATTGAGGCCAGAGGCAATGAGTAGTCTGATGGTGCGATGATCGCATCTATCTTACTGCCAGCGAGAACTTCAACTATTCTGTTACATAAGTACATTCCTATGTACTCTATTAGAATAGGTTTCCCAAGGATCCTCAGTAAGTCGCTGTCGTACTTGCTGATAAGCCTACACATAAAGTCCTTGACTACCTTCTTATCGAGAAGCTTATTCAATATAGCAACTGCTTTTTCCTCACTAGGAATTATCTCTCCCTGACCATACTTGCTTAGTGTGGGGACCGATATTCCAAGTATGTTGCTTAAGTCCTTGTAGGAATAAACCTCCCTGACCGCAAGTAGTGCGATAATTGAATCAAGCCTCCTCATCATAGATGTTAGTTTCCTGCCTGACCTCCACCTTAGCATTGATAAAGCCCTAGAACATGTACAGTTGAAGATAAATATACCTTAAGCCAACTATTACTTAAGGGATGATTGGGGTCTATAAGCGCTGAGCTGAGTGATGACTAACCCACGCTATGACTTTAAGGCAGTCTCACATTGTGCCTAGTGTTAAGGTTTTACAAGGCTTCGAAGCCCTATTATCGGTCAGACAAATGCCTTCTCATCAGCATTCAGGTCCGGAGGTAGTCATCACTATATTTAATGTCTTTTAGAGGGGTTAATATGTGGACTATCAATGCGGTGGAGAAGGATAGTTAAGGCAGTAGCCACCCCGATGCCAGCGCTACTGTATGCTGTAGCTTGGTTCGCTCTTCAGCCTCTACTGCTGCGAGCGGTACATGATCTGTCTGCTACAGGACTAGGTTCAGGCTATATTGCACAGGTGATATCCACGGTAATTTACATTATAGCCAACATACTCTGGATGGCTAGTTGGTATAAGCTGACAAAATACTTAAGAAGCAGAATTGCCGTAGGTAAAGTGCCATCAAATAACACAGGGAGCTCTGCTTAATTGACTCAGCGCTACAGTGGGTCATCACGTGTCAGACCGCCCGTCGAAGACATCACAGCCAGTACTACTGTTCCTCTGAGAAAATATAAATAGCAGGTCTCCACGGAATTGCTGTGTACTTTCTTCCTCCGTAGTCAGGTGCTGACCTATCTGTCGATACGTACACCCCAGCTATCTTGACTCCTGCTTTAGACTCTATGTAATTCCTAAACAACCTTAAGGTCTCCTGCTCGTCGATTCCATTGATCTTCCTTAATATGTCCAAGAGTTCGGGTCTGAGCTGACTCACAGCATCCTGCAGCATCTTAGCTAGCTTAGGTAAGTTCTTTTTCGGCACTTCCGGTAGCTCACTCATTAGTTCCTTTATTATGTCGCGCATTCCTGCACCTGAAGTTAGCTTCTGATGCACTAGGAGTAGTACTCTGTACATTTCCCTTGGCACTACATAAATTACTGCTCTGTCGCCTCTGACTACCTTACTCAATTCTTTTAAGTCCTGAATGAGCTTCTCAACGTACTCAACCATCACCTCGGCATCCAGATGCCTTGCTAGGTCTTCGGGGTCAGGCCACCTCTCAGTAACCACTAGGGTCTCCTCACCCAGTTTATGCCATAATTCCTCAGCAAAGAAGGGTGTGTAGGGTGCCATCATCTTAATCCAAGTTCTAATGTACTTGATTATGACCTCACTGGGCTCGTCAACCATGCTTAAGTACTTTCTTAGGTCATGAAACATCAAGTAGAATATTCTTATGCCTGCTGCCCTGACCCTCACTTTGTCTAGCTCACTGCACGCCTCAGCAACATGATGTGCAAGCCTGGACTCCAGCCACCTCTCAGGTACTCCATAAGAACTACTTAGCTTCCTGCCTGCTAAGTCCTTTACTAACTCCTCTATTTCCCTTAACTTCTCTGGTATCTGTTTGAACCTATCGTAATCAAAGCTGAGATCCTGCTCTACCTCTGCCTCAATAGCGAACCCTAGCCTTGTGGCGTCAGGTGAGAACTCTTCGATCAGACCCTTTAAGGTCCAGATGTTCCCTTTTGACTTAGACATTTTTTCTCCACGTATCAGCACCCATCCATTAGCTACTATCTGCTTAGGCCACTTTTCCGGAGGGAATACAGCTACATGGTTGAATATGAAGAATGTAAGGTGGTTCGGTATCAAGTCCTTACCACTGTGTCTTGAGTCGAGCGGGTACCAGTAATTAAACTCCTCCCTTAAATCACGGAGAATGCTGGCAGGAATTTTTAATTTCCCGGAAAGCTCTGCTGGGTCACCCTCACCTAACATTACATAGTCCCAGAACTCCTCAGTTAGTGAGTTAGGCTTGATCCCGTAACCTCTTATTTTGTGAATTACTGTATAGAATGCCATGTAGATCGTTGAGTCGCTTAGAGACTCTATCACCCACCCCTTCTCCCAGGGAAGCTCGGTTCCCAACCCCCTCGTGCGGGCACACGCCTTAGCCTTAAGCCAGTCAATTACAGCCAAGAACTGACTTCTTGCCTCCTCAGGAACGACCCTCATCTTAGACAATGCTTTCTTAGAAAGGACCTTCCATTCCTCATTGCCGTAATCTATGAACCACTGGTTCCTCAGTATTTTAACGACTATTTCTGCACCGCACCTGCAGTATACAGGAGCATTCAGTATTTCATACATGGTTTCAGCTATTCCCTTAGTAAGCATGAACTCCTTGATCTTCTCTCTAGCCTCACTGACTTTTTTACCTGCTATGTTCTTTGCTGTAAATTCCGCTACCTCAGCATCACTAACTAACCTATCTAAGTCGAACCTCATAATCCCTGACTCATACTCTACTCTATAGATCTCCTTTGTAGCCTTATCAAGCAGGTCCGTGTTCTCCTGCGACACAACATTAAATTTCTCAACCGCATCCCTTGCTGGAATATCGCTGTACCCGCTAACAATAATTAACGGTATGGGTTCTAATTCCTCAGGCCACCTTCCAGACTCACCCACATAATCTCTCAATGCTGCGTAGTCATACGGTGCGTGTGCAGGAACACTCATTACTAGCCCAGTGCCGAACTTAGGATCAACGAACACTGCCTCTAAGATCCTGACCTTACGTCCAGTAACAGGGTTAACCGCGTACTTTCCTATAAGCTCTGACGGGTCAATGTCTCTCAAGTACTTAATCTTCATCTGGTACTTTAGCTTGTTGAGTGCCTCATCAGCTATTACCCACCTTTCATATTTCTTACTAGTCTCTACCTCACATATACAGTACCTCACGTTTGGGTTGACCCACAGATTGGTTACTCCAAAAACGGTCTCTGGCCTCAGTGTAGCAACAGGCAGCATCACGTCGCTGTTATCAAGCCTAAATTTTATCACGACCATCTCACTTATCTCTGGCTCGACATCATCCTTAGTGTCATGCATTCCTACAGGCATTTCGTGCCTAGGGCACCAGCCTACCGGGTGTGACCCTCTGACAATGTAGCCCTTCTTTCTTAGTTTCTCGAATTGCCACCGTATGAACGCCTTAAATTCATCGTCTATACTTGTGAACTCCCTGCGCCAGTCAATAGACAGCCCGTAATCCTTCATAGCTTCTTTTGACTCGCTGTGGAAATACCTAGCAAGTCTCAGGGGGTCGGTTAATTTCTTAAGTACATCTACATCAACGGAGAAGCTTTCTGCTAACTTGCCAATGTACTTCATATCACCTGAGGAGATCTTCTCAGCCATGGACAGAATAGGTGTTCCTGTATAATGGAAGCCCATGGGGAAGAGGACACAGTGACCCCTAGCCCTCTTATACCTTGCGAGAATATCAGGTATAACGTACGTTCGTGCATGACCTATGTGTATCGGACCATTAGGATACATAAACGCAGCCGTAACGAAGAACTTCGGCTTACCTGGCTCCGGGTCAGCGTTGAATACCTCTTTCTCTTCCCAGATCTTTCTCCACTTACGTGCTATGTCCTTGAGGTACTTAATGTATTCATTATCGCTACTGCCGCTAGCAATAATATCTCACCACAAGATAGCTATGTGTGTATTCCTATTTAAGGATTAATGAGCGGGTGAGCCGAGTGCGATGTTTTAAAGGTAGTCAGTACTGCGGGGTATATCACCACTCATTCCGTGTTCCGTTCATCACCCAGTCTTAATAACTTAGTGAGCCTTAATTAAGGTACATAACCAGAGTTAACTTAGGGAGTTCTTAATGCGGGCTATTGTTAAGATAGATCCTAAGGGGAGAATAACAATACCCTTATACATCCGCGAGTCAGTAGGTCTTGAGCCGTTCTCTTATGCGGAAGTTGAAGTAGGTAGTGATGGCAAGTCTATTGTAATCAAGCCTATTTCCAGGTCTGGGGAAGTTCTAATAGATTTTAAGGTATCCCTAAGCAACATTAACGACTTTATGAAAGTATTGAGAACACTGTTAGCTGAGGGTGTTGAGGTGAGATTGCTTAAGTGCAGATCCTCAACGGACAATGAATACGACTGCGTACTCACGCTAACTTTACTCGATAGGTCGCTCGCCGAACACCTAGAGAACAAGCTCAAGAGCGAAGGCATTAAAGCTGAGATTCTCTAAAAGACCATAAAATACCGGGGTGCCATACATGCTCATTCATGTTGGTTGTTGCGGGTTCGCCACATCACGAAAGAAGTACTATCAAGATTATGATGTAGTTGAGTTGCAGGACACCTTCTATAACCCGCCCGATGAGGTCAAACTAAAGAAGTTAAGGAGTGAGGCACCCGAGGGCTTCATCTTCACAATGAAGGCTTGGCAGGCAATCACGCATCCTCCCTCCTCAGCCACCTGGAGGAAATGTAAGATTAAGATACCTAAGGAGCTTTGGAATAAATACGGATTCCTGAGACCAACGAAGGAAAATTTTGATGCGTGGGAACTGATAGCTGCAGGAGCTAAGTCACTTAGTGCTAGAGTAGTAGTTATCCAGTCGCCCCCGTCCTTTGGCTACAGTGAAGAAAACTACAAGAACGTAGTAGATTTCTTCTCGTCAATAACTCCTGCAGGATTCATTATTGGTTGGGAGGCCAGAGGTACATGGAGGGAACATCCCGACAAGATTAAGGAGATAGTTGAGATGTTTGATGACGTAATCCATATCACAGACCCCTTCAGGAGCGAGCCCGCCACCCTAAAAGAAACTAACTACTTCAGACTTCACGGAATCGGTGGCAAAGAAGTAAACTACAGATATCAATACACTGACGATGACCTAAGTAAGCTGAGGGACTTTATCGGCAAAGTAAATGGCAGTGAGGTTTATGTTTTGTTTAATAACATCTACATGGCGTCAGACGCTAAGCGATTTAAGGCAGTTCTCACTAAACCCTAACTTCTTTACGACCTCGCGAAGAACCTCTTCCACGAACTGCTTCTTCAGAGCACTCATACGTAAGATCCTCCCCTTATAGACTTCCGCAATCCTGCCTTCCACTTCATGTAGTCTATCATCACTCACTAGGTCTATTTTATTAATGGCAACGATAACTTCCTTGCCCTTAAACATCTCCGTAACGCTTTTAAGAAGGTTTAATTGCTGGCTAAGCGGGTAGTAAGCACCCTCATAAGGATCGATCAGAAACAACACTAGATCAGCTAAGTACTTGAGGGCCATGACTGCTTTTCTTTCGACAGGGTTTAACTTACTTAATGGTCTGTCAAGTATGCCTGGAGTATCAATAACTTGAATTCTTGAAAACCCTATGTGCAAGTGCCCTAATATTATATCCTTAGTTGTGAACGGAAAAGGTGATACCTCAGGCCTGGCTGTTGAAATTAATCTAACAAAGGTTGACTTACCTACTTGAGGCATACCAGCAACCACTATTCTCGGAGCACCTGCCTCTATACAAGGAAGTTTACTGAGTTCTCTGACCGCAGTATTAAGGCGGTCGAAGTCATGCCTCAACCTCCTTAGCACCGACATTACTCTTCCAACAAATTCCCTTGACAGCCTCTTTGCTTCAGCTGAATCAACACTGGACTTAATTTTTAACCGGTACACTCTCCATAACCTCCTTAAGACAGCCTGCATTCCACGTATCTTACCGACGATATCCCTGTAATCCTCTATACTTGCTAGCTTCAGTACTTCTAGGTGGTAAGGTTTAAGGTCGCTCTCCCTAGGCAATGTCTTAATTAGTTTTTCTAACTCGCTATTAACTATACTGTAAATCTTATCTACCCTAACTATGGACTTCACCATGCCGCGCTTCTTAACTGACTTAGGCAGCGCGACGGGCTCCCTAAACTTTCTTAAGATTCTTTTCCTGAGTTCCTGAAATTCAGGCACCTTTAATTTCCTCAGTACTTCCTCTAGACACTCCTTCTCGACCATATGACTTCACCATCCTTCTTTATGGCAACAATCCTGTGAATTGGAATCACAGCTTCTCCACCTATAATTAACCTGTCCTTCCTAATGACGACGTCATCACCTAGGTTTATCTCCTTAAGTCCGGAAGGAGAGATTCTATCTACTATTATGACCGCATACCTTCTGAGGTCATCCTTACCCCACTTGATTTTATTCAGTATGCCTGCTATCGTATTGTTCTTCAACAGCAACCCAACCTTAGCTTTCTTGCTGTATTAAACCTTTAAATTCTTTCTAGCGCTTCTCTAGCGGTGGCAAAAGTGGCTTACGAGAA
>JAGGTW010000108.1 GCA_021163585.1 Desulfurococcales archaeon
CAGAGGACACATACTACAGGTAGGCTCGGACCTACAGTTGGTGTGATGAAGAGGAGAAAATAAGGAGGTGTTGAGTAGTGGGGGACCCTAGAAGATCGAGGAAGAAGTGGATAAGGCCTGGGCACCCCTGGATTAGGGAGAGACTAGTAGAGGAAATGGAGATAGTGGGTAAATACGGGCTGAGGAATAAGAGGGAGCTGTGGATCGCTCAAACACTGCTTAGGAGGATTAGGGAGAGAGCTAAAGCATTGCTTAAGTTACCTCCTGAAGAGCGGGCTGTAAAGGAAAAGGAATTAGTCAGAAAGCTCTACAATATGGGTTTACTAGAAAATGAAAATGCGACATTAGATGAAATACTGGGGCTAGGTGTCGAGAGCATACTAGAAAGAAGGCTTCAGACTATAGTATACAGGAAGGGCCTAGCAAAAACAATGCACCAGGCCAGGCAACTAATAGCGCATGGACACATTGCTATTGGCGGGCAAAAAGTAAGGTCACCAGGATACCTGGTCTACAGGGATGAGGAGGAACTAATTGATTACGCACCCACGTCCCCTTTTGCAAAAGTGAGGGAGGAAGCAGTAGGTCAGGGGTGAGTTAATTGGCCTTTACGTCCAGGGAAATTAAGTGGGGAGTTGCTCACGTATTTAGTTCATTTAATAACACCATAGTTCATATTACTGACTTAAGTGGGGCTGAAACTGTAGCCAGATGGTCAGGGGGAATGGTAGTAAGAGCAGATAGGGAAAAACCCTCACCTTACGTAGCTATGATGATCGCTTACAGAGCAGCCCAGCAAGCAATGGAGAAGGGCATTATGGCAATACACATTAAGGTTAGAGGACCTGGTGGTCACGGACCAAAAATACCGGGGCCTGGCGCACAAGCAGCTATTAGGGCCTTAGCTAGGGCGGGATTCATTATTGGTAGAATTGAGGATGTAACTCCAATACCCCACGATACTACCCGCAGACCCGGTGGAAGACGTGGCAGAAGAGTGTAGGGTGCTGTACTGATGAAGGAAGTATCATTAGAGATCTTGGAGAAGAGTGATAGAGCATTAAAGATAAGGTTTAAGAACGTCCCCCTAGCCATAGTTAATGCCATAAGGAGAGTAGTGCTTGAAGAAGTGCCCACTATGGCTGTAGACTACGTAGTATTTAGAAATAACACTTCGGTTTTACACGATGAAATAATAGCTCACAGGATAGCATTAATACCGCTAACATCCGAAGATGCTGTTGAAAAGTATCTACCTCCGGAGGAGTGTTCGGGCGAGAGTGCGCTGAATAAGTCAGGCTGTTACGCTACCTTAGTACTAGAGGCAGAGACAGGTGACGATGAAGTAAGAACTGTTTACTCAGGAGACTTAAAGCCCGTAGACGACCCTACGATTAAGCCCATAAGTCATAGGATACCCATTGTTGTCTTAGGACCTAATCAAAGGCTTGTGCTGGAAGCTAAGGCAAGATTAGGTAGGGGGAAAGAACATATAAAGTGGTCTCCTGCAACAATAGCTGTGTCTACCTATGCTGCTAGAGTAATTGTCGATAAGAGAAAATGCATTAAGTGTCTAATGTGTGCCAGCTACTGCCCAACCGGGGCATTGACGGCTAAGAACGGTGAATTAATAGTTAATGAGAATAAATGCAACCTGTGTAGACAATGCGTCCGAGTCTGTGAACATGACGCAATAGTGCTTAGCTGGTACCAAGACACATACGACCTGAGAATTGAGTCAACCGGCGCTTTACCTGCAGAGAAAATCATTGAGTTAGCTATTAAGGAACTAATGAGAAAACTTGATGATTTCTTACAAAGCCTGAGTCAGGCTGAGGAGCTCGGTATAGTATCGGGTGAGTAGGTATGAAAAGGAAAAGAACAGGGCCTACCAATATAGTATTAAGGAGATTAATTAGGGAGCTAAGGAAGTACGCAAATAAGTACAGTGCGCCTATATGGGACTATATAGCGGAATTACTTGAGAGGCCGGCGCGGATGAGGGTTGCTGTGAACGTTAGTAAGATAAACAGGTACGCAAGGGAGGGAGAAGTAGTGGTAGTACCGGGTAGAGTGCTGGGGGCTGGTTTCATAAGTAAGCCCGTGGATGTGGCAGCAGTGTGGTTCTCTGAGAAGGCGATTAAAAAGATAGCAGCGGCAGGTGGGAAAGTGATGTTTATAGGTGATTTAATCAAAGAGAATCCGAAAGGTAGTAGGGTAAGGGTGATAGTATGAGTAAGGCAGGTAAGGTAGGGAGAGTACTGATAGTGGATGCAGAGGGTGCCATATTGGGGAGATTAGCTAGTTATATAGCTAAGGCCCTCCAGGAAGGTTTTAAGGTGTACGTGGTCAATGCTGAGAAAGCGGTAGTGAGTGGGGACCCAAGAATGGTGGTAGAGTCCTATAAGATATGGTTTCAACTTAAAACACTTAGAAACCCTGCAAGAAGTTCTCCAAAAAGACCTAGGTCTCCCATATCAATCATCAAGAGAGCTGTAAAAGGGATGCTTCCGAAGGATAGCTGGAAGGGCTTTATGGCTTACAAGAACCTTAAGGTGTTTATCGGCGTGCCTTCAGATCTCGCTGGCAAGAAACTCATTAAGTTACGTGATGTAAGTTCTGAGAAGCTCACCATAAAGTACATAACTGTTGGAGAAATAGCTAAAGCTATGGGGTGGAAGGGTTGGACGCGCAGGTGACTAGCAAGGTAGTTATAGCAACAGGTAAGAGAAAGACGGCCATAGCTAGGGCCATAGTGAAGCCAGGTAAGGGAAGGGTTTGGGTAAATGGTGTACCTGTGGAGATCTACCCCGTAGAAATGGCACGTCTTAAAATGATGGAGCCCCTACTGCTGGCTGGAAGGGAGATCTGGGGAATAGTTGACATTAAGGTAAGCGTTAAGGGTGGCGGCGTTATGGCACAGGCTGATGCGGTTAGAACAGCTATTGCTAAGGGATTAATAGCCTATACTGGCAGTGAGAAGTTAAAGAAGATCTACAAAGAGTACAGCAGACCTATGTTGGCAGGTGACCCGAGGCAGACGGAGCCTGAGAAGTGGATGAGGTACAGCGCGAGGAGGTGGAGGCAGAAGTCCTACAGGTGATTGGGATGGTGTTATTTCCTGTTAGATGTTTTACATGTGGTGCAGTAATAGGTGATAAATGGGAGGAATTCGTTAAAAGAGTAAGTAGTGGTGAAGATCCTGGCAGGGTTCTTGATGAGCTTGGAGTAAAGAGGTACTGTTGTAGAAGAATGTTTATTTCACATATTAACTTAATTGATGAAATGGTTCTTTACGGTAGAAAAGTCTGAAGGGGATGCAGTATGAGTCAGGGAAAACAGTCGATCGAGTTGCTTGTTCCGATTAATGTTTATCTCGAGTCAGGGGTTCATATAGGAACTCACATGTGTACTAAGCATATGAAGAAGTTCGTTTACAAATTGAAGCCCGATGGCCCCTATATCCTTGACGTGAGGAAGATAGATGAGAGAATAAGAATTGCTGCTAAATTTATTGCTAGGTATAAGCCAGAGAACGTACTGGCGGTTTCTGCGAGGCAGTATGGCTTCACACCAGTTCAGA
>JAGGTW010000040.1 GCA_021163585.1 Desulfurococcales archaeon
CATATATTACTGCGTCAATACATGTTCCTAGGCCATGAATTTCTTTGACTTCTAAAACAACACCTTTAGCAGGTCCTTCAGTAAACATTATCTTCTTGGTTAAGTATTTCTGAGTTATACCTGCTAGAACAGCTAAAAGCTCTGGTATACCCTCACCTGTTTTTGCAGAAACAGGTACTATAGCAATAGCTTTTGTAAAGTCACGAATCCTGTCAAATCTCTCTGCAGGAAATCCTAAACTTGATAATTGACCTATTATTGTGTAAATACGTCTTTCTAATTCTTCAATAACTCTAGGACTCTGCTTCCTAGCCGTAAATAAGAACGGCTCATTAGGGTACGACCTCCACCCGTAAATCCTATCTATTTTATTAGCTGCGACAACAAAGGGCACTCTCCTGCTTTTTAAAATCTCAATGCTTTCGATCGTCTGCCTCTTTACTCCTTCCATTACATCTATCACTAATATGGCAAAGTCGGCTATGCTTCCACCTCTTTTCCTTAAATTACTGAACATCTCATGGCCTGGTGTATCTATAAATAGGAGTCCAGGAAGTTTCAACTTTATAGGAAAAAGCGACTTCAGCGGCTCAGTTATTTTTTCAATAACGGATAGCGGAATCATAGAAGCACCTACGTGTTGCGTCATCTCGCCAGGCTCCTTCCTTACTACAGCTGTCCCACGTATTTTATCAAGTAGGGTTGTTTTCCCATGATCTACGTGGCCTAGAACTACCACTATAGGTGATCTAAGCCTCACTGATTCTCTGCTCACCATTCATCACACCTAAACCTAATAATGTAGTTCTAAGTAATTAATAGTTCAGTTTTTAGCACACTGCTTCTTAAGGAAGATTTCCTGGTGGTAGTGTATGATTAATATCCGTTATTGCTTTAATCCGTTCATTAACTTATCTGGTATCTGAGAACAGCTACGATACCGCCAAAAGTCTTCTTTATCCACATATAATCAGGTAGTTTTTCGTCAATCACGTATATTTCAGCACCTTTTTTCTTGGACCTCTCGATTATTTCTTCTAATCTAGGGTGGTCTGCTGTGATGATGATGTATTTTACAGCCCCTATTTCTAGAGCATCAAGGATATCTTTCTCGCCGTAGGTAGCTAGACCATCGTCCTTGGCTAAGTGGTAATTGAATTCCTCTATGGCCTTGTAAGTTCTAATGTATGCATGATCCTTAATTATGTCTTCAGCTCTGAGGACAAGCTCACGTAAGCCAGGCTCTCCCTGACTACTTACGTCAATGAGTTTACTTATCATTAACTTCTGCAGTCTGTAGTCGAGGTAGTTTTCCCTTATAAAGCTGAGCTTCGTGTATCCAGGACCCCCTATGAGAACCCCCCTTAGCTTACCCTGCTCTAGTAGTGGTACGAAGTGTGCGTTAGCCTTCTCAGCTACACGTTTAAAGAAGTCTTTCGTCATCTCCTCAATAATTCTGTCAAACCTTCTTTGAGACCAGCCTCCCCTGCTGTGCTTGCTTGGTACGTAACCTTCAATTTCTTCAAGTACCACAACTACATTACCTTTTAGGAGACCTATCGTAGCTTCATCTCTTTCTATAACGATTAATCCATAAATGTCCTTTTCTTCAATTAGGTCTTCGAGGAATTCTGTGTGGAACCACTTATCAGTTCTATAGAAATAGATATTGATCTTCTCTGGAGGTTCAAAAATTAACGTAATAAAGTCGCCTGTCTCTTCATTTTCGCCAGCAAATATGACCAAGCCGTTCGGCGGGATCTTATTAATTCTCAGTAATCTATCGATAGCTGCGGACAACGCGGCCTGTACTCTATCTCTAGTACGCTTCAACTTAATGTTCTCTGTTATTGAGTATTCCTGTCTTAACATATTGACGACATCACTCACAGGCCTTCCAGGGGGTATGTATAGACTCAGGAGAGTTGTAGCTCTAGCTTTCCACTTCTTTAATTCTTTAACTATCCTCCTCAGCTCCTCTTTAGTTACCCTGTACTCGCTAAATACCAATCACCAAAATCTGTACTAGCAATTAAGGGTTATTAAGTCATTAAGTAGAACCAGTGCTTAATTAGTGTTGTTGAGTCATGAACTTTAAAACATATTACTAATCAAAGATTCTGGTCGGGGTTACACTTGAAGAGGCTTGTAATTTATGTAGGGTACGATTACAAGAGTGCGTCACTGATTAGAAGAGTTAAGAATTTTAAGGAGTTCTTTGACGACATAAGGATAATCTATGTACCGGACTTTGATGGTGAGGTGCTGGAGGAGCTGTCAGTTCCGACAGTAGTGGTAGAGGAGGTAACAGCCTAATTTAATACTATGTCTATTTGGTGGGTCCGGTACGTTGTCCTACCTTCCGGAATGGACAGTCCTCCCATTTAGTCTCGCATGAGTAAACTTCATAACGTGTCAGGTACCTGCCGAGTACCTTACATGCAGCTAAGTAGCAACCACTCTCATGCTTCTCTACTACTAAGTAGTTGCATGTAGACCTAGGTATGTTAGTGAGGGAGTGAATTAGAAGTAAGGGCTTACCGAAGAATCCAGGGCGGTAGGGCTTAACGGTGTCCCCTGGCTCTCGGTAGTACCTGCATGTTCGATATATCTCTTGATCACCTAAGCACCTAGCAGGTATCACGGGCTCGTTTGAGGGGGATTCAAGAATGGGTGAAGTACAGACGCCTTCACGGTACCACGGGCATGGCATTCGCTCAGTACACCATTTAAATAATCGCACTAGCGAGTATTTATAAGCTTATAAGCCGTAAACACTAAAACCAACGGGGTTCCTGAATGGAGGAACTAGGGAACGAAAGAAATGACCCAATGAAGAAATTAGGACTGAAGGTTGTTTATGAAGATTCTGAAGTTGTTGTCGTTAGGGCGCCGACTGAGGACCAGTTGATTAGGATCATTACGGACTTACTGAGAGATAAGCCGATGACTGTTAAGGAGTTACACTCTATTCTATCTGGTTTAGCTAGTGAAGACAAGATAAGGAGAGCCCTCACAAGGCTTGTCAATGATGGAAGAGCAATAGTGTCGCATGACGGCAGGTTCTCAATAGTGGGTCTCGAGTAAGGACTCGCCTTCCACTTCAGGAGTTCTAGAGAATTTAGGTGTGTTTTTCCTGAAAATACCTAAAGGAAAATGTTAATATTTAGTATTGTAATTACCTAAATAGTACAGTAAGAGTTGTAGTACCTAAATTCATGCGTCCCTAGGAGGTGAGAAAATGAGTGCGAAAATAAGTGAGGATGAGCTGAATAGTGTCTTAACTGCCACACTACCTAAGCAAGAAAAGAAAGACCCTAAGAAGAGGTGGATAGAGCGGATGATCAGGTCAGCTAAGCTATACCACAAAATATGTCCGTACTATGATAAGAAGACAACTAATTGCTTTATAAAGCAGTTACACATGTATAAGAGGTCTAGATGTGATAGGGACGGAAGGTTTGAGGGATGTCCTGTACTAGTAGAGTTTCTGGAGAGAACGTACGATAAATTAAAGAGTGAGGGCACTCCCTTACCCATGGACTTCAGAGATCTTCCAATGGTATTCTAGCACAGGGTTAAGAAATTTAAGTAATGTTTGCTTAGTGGCTTCGAAAAAATTTACGTAAGCATGTAAATAATAAAATTTTAATTTTAAATCTCTAAAAGCACCTCTTTTATTGTGAGGTAGTCTAAAATGACTGGACCTTATGAGAAGCTTGTCGAAGATATAGCAAATCGTGTGGTTGCGGGAATTAGAGACAGGCTTGGGTGTAATTTAAGCGTGGAGGATGTTGTAGGAGTGATGGAGGAGCCACCTAGGAAGGAGTTCGGTGACTTAGCTATTCCCGCACCTAGGCTCCTCAAAAAATGTAGAGCTAAATTCCAAGACTTAGCGGGATGTATTGCAAGTTCTGTTAAGAACAGTGTATATGTGGAGAAGGTCAATGTCACTGGACCATATATTAACATGTTCATTGACATGAAGGCGTATGGAAGGGTTGTCATAGAAAATTTGAGAGATAGAGGTGAGTCCTACGGATTTAGCAATAATGGTGGCGATCGAGTAGTCGTTGAATTTGTTTCAGCTAATCCTGTTCATCCTCTACACATAGGCTCGGGGAGAAATGCCGCTTTAGGAGATTTCATTGCTCGTGTACTTGAGTTAAATGGTAGCAAGGTAGAGAGAAGGTACTATATAGACGATCTTGGTTTACAAGTTGCTTATTTAGCTTATGGGTACAAGTTGCTGGACATGCCAGAACCACCCAGAAGTATGAAAGTGGACCACTTTATGGGCTTGATCTATGCGGCAGCTGCTACTTTAACTGAGATCATTTCGGTGAAGGAGGAGCTGGAGAGCGCTAGGAAAGCTAACGACACGGTTAGGTACAAGGAATTAAATAGTAAGTTGAGTGAGTTGCTTGCTGACTTAGAGAGAATTAGGAGTAAGTTGCCCGAGTACATAGATAAGTTAATAGTTAAAATTAAAGAAAGGCGTGACCCAAAGGCTGAAGTTTATGACATAATGCGTAAGTATGAGAGTGGTGACCCGGACACGGTAGAGCTAGTTAAGAGTGCTGTAGAGAAGGTTATGACGGGTATACAGCAGACGCTGAGGGATTTGGGGGTCATGATTGACAAGTGGGACTGGGAAAGTGATCTAATACGGGAGAACCTAGTTTCTGAAGTGCTTAATAAGGCGCTTAAGTCACCCTACATAACATTAGAGAAGGGTGTTCCAGCACTTGACTTCAGTCAGTTACTAAAGAACAGTAAGTTGAGAGAGAAATTGGATCTGCCCAAGTATATCGATATTCCACCCTTAGTATTGATTAGGAGTGACGGTACGACACTTTATACTACGAGGGATATAGCATACACAGTAAAGAAGTTTAGAGAATTCAATGCTGACAGAGTAATAAATGTTATAGCTGTGGAGCAGGTCATTCCTCAGGCCCAGCTGAAGCTAGCTCTATACTTACTAGGGTATAAGAAAGAGGCGAGTAACTTAGTGCACTATGCCTATGAATTGGTCACCCTGCCTGGTACATCAATGAGTGGGAGGAAGGGTACGTACGTGACGATCGATGAGGTCTTAAGTGAGCTTAAGGCAGTGGCTAGGAAGCTAATGACTGAGAGAGGGGTCGAGCCTAAGGATGAAATTTTACTGAAGATAGCTAGATCTGCTCTCAAGTACTTAATGCTCTCTACATCACCTTCGAAGCCTATAGTATTTGACCTGGCTAGGGCAATGAATATAAAAGCTAATTCGGCCCCGTACTTAATGTATACTTACGCGAGAGCTAGTAGCGTATTATCCAGGTGCGATAATAAGGTCGGTTGGGACAAAGTAGACTTCAGTGGGTGCACCGAGGGTCTTAGGAGGGATCTAATTTGGTTAATAGGTAAGTTCCCCCATGTAATGAAGTATGTGCTAAAGTACTTGAGGCCTGAGGACCTAGCTACATATCTCAACATGGTTGCGGACGTATTTAACTCTTGGTATGATAGGGAGAGAATACTTGATGATGGTAGTGAGGGGTTAAGACATCTTAAGCTCGCTATAACTTTCGGGGTTAAGACAGTAATGCGGAACGGGCTGACGGTCATGGGATTAGATGTTTTAGAAAGAATATGAATTAGATAATACTACTTAAAGTTACTCTACTTATTAAGGACCTCACTACTTGAGGGTCTCAGGTTCTCTATACTTTTATATCCTCATTAGTGAGTAGTAGTTTTAGGGTAGCTAAGGATGAGTGAGGAGTACATTGAG
>JAGGTW010000055.1 GCA_021163585.1 Desulfurococcales archaeon
ATGAAGTACTTACGTGCGCCAGCAATTCTGAAGCCCAGCACGAAGAGCTCGTCACCGACAACAGCTATTGAACCCCTACTTACTCTTGACGAGGTAACCATATACCTTCCACCACCTACCTACTCTTCCCAGGATATATTCTTTATCAAAACCCCTTGCGATCAAGTAAGTTATGAAGGAAATGAGGAAGGACTCCCACTCCTTAATTAAGAGGTAGTTGAGAACCGTATCGTAAGATAGAGGTGAGAACTTAAGCTCATTAATACAGTACATGTACCTTACAGCGCCAAACACCGTGTCCAATTCTTGAACTGAGGTCTCAGCAGCTCCTAAGGCACTACTTATTACAGCTGGTACCTTACGTAATGTGCTAGACAGGTCTTCGTTACTGATAATGGTTCTCCTAACCTCCCTTTCTAATTTAGATATCATTCGAATAAGCTTCAAGCATGAAATAAGCTTAATTTTAGGATGTAGCTTTCTGCCAGCAATCAATAGGTCACGCCAAAACCTATCATATACTAGCTCCTCCACGGTACTTACATTTAAGTCACTTAGGCTCATATTGCTGTACTTAGGAAGAACGTAGTTAAATAAGCGTGACCAAGGTCTGCGGACGTCCTTTAGAGCATTGATTAAGTCATTGACATTGCGGACATAACCTACCTTATCGAGTACTTCAGCCTTAAGAAAATAGTAATGGCCCTTATCGATGGACTCCCGCTCACGAAGAGCGTTAATGAACTCACTGATCTCGAACTTACTGAGGTATAAGTCAATAAATTTCCTTAACGCACTGCTCGCATGCGCCAAGTTAATGACGTACCTCAGATCGCTTACCCAGCACCTACTAAGTGCGGAAAAAACTCTGTTTACACTAATACTCTCATCAAGCTTCACGTAGGTCTGAAAACACCTACTTATGTCGTAGGAAACCAAGAATGTTATGAAGCTGCCTAGGTCAGATAAATGAGTGGGTGTTATTTTAGGTAGCGTGTCAGGTGTTACGCACCTGTGCATGCGGGTTTTAAGAATCTCAATAAACTTGAGATCTGCGGTACTCATTGTTTACCTAACCCAAAGACTTCCTTATTCAGCTTCCCAACAAGCCTAGGTATTAATTTGCTTAATCTAGTAGCAAACGTATTGTCTACTGCAATAGAACCGTCCTTAGACTCAACAATTACACCACCCAAGAACTCCGGCCCGATCACTTTAATAGAGTCCACCCGCTCTTCTAGATTTTCCTCCCTAATCACATCTTTAATTAGATCCGCATCAGCCTCAATAACCTTAACAACTACAGGCTCTGAGCCGAACATGCCTGTGTTAATACTCTCCTTAAGTAGTTTTCTCAGCGATTCCTTCCTTTCCTCAGTGCTTAATGTTGTTAGCCTCTGCTTAACCTCAGCTAGTACCTCATTAAGTACTTTGTTTTTCAAGTTAACTAGTTCCAGGTTAAGTTCCATAATTTTGCTTACGTACTTCCTGTTCTCCTCCTCCTTAAGCCTTCTTAAAGCACGCTCCCTTTCCCTACCTAACCTCCTGTAGTACTCCTGCTTCGCCTCCTGAACTAACCTCTTAGCTCTCTCCTCAGCATCTTCAGTTATCTTCCTTGCTTTTCTTTCGGCTTTTTCTAGTATGCTCCTCCTCAGCTCTTCTAACCCCATAATAACCACCGCTGCCCCTGTCTTACCTCACCCAACAAGCGTGCTCCACACCACCATACTAGATCGGCAGTCCAGCGACCATAGATATCAGTAGGTAGCCGAAAACCAGCCCTAAAATACCGAACAGCTCAACGTATGAAGCCAGAATCATTGTGTGCACCCATATAGCACCCTTAGTTTTAGGGACCTCTACTATACCTGACATGCAGACCTCACCCTGCATCCACGCTGAAGCAAATTCCGCGCAGAACACAGCAATACCTATACCAAGGAATGCCCAACCTTTTAGCGGAGTTAACTCAGCTACTGCTGGAAGCACTCCTGTGAGGCCAAGCATAGAGAATATTAGCCCGTAGAATGTCTGGGTCATTGGTAGTGCAGCAAGTATTATGACCTGCCTGAAATAGCCGGGCTCCTCGGCAAGTACTGTGAGTCCAGCTGAAGCAGCTCTAGCAGTCCCGATAGATGAGCCCGCTAGGCCACCAGCAATACCTAGAGCTAAGCCTAGAGTAGCGACAAAGTTAATGTCCACTGCCAAACACCTTGAAAGTATTGTATGGAAGGTTATAAAAAAATTAAGGAGGTTCTTAAAGCCTTGCTGAACGCGATCTTTAGCATACTTATAAGGTAAAAATCGCTTTAAACAGACGATCTCGGACCTATATAAACAGCCTTCTCTATCCTAAGCATAAATGGTTTGAATTCCCTGCCATCACCCTCATAGAACTTAGGTAGGAACTCAACGAAGCACAACCTCAGCGAATGTATGAACGCACCTATGATGCCGAAGGTAATATTAAGTAAGTTAGTGAAGAACATAACTAGCACAGCCGCGAAACCACCTATGAGTAACCCCAGCAACTTAACAGGCACCATGCCTGATATACCCGTGGCTACATCTATCGCTAAGTTATTGAAGTTCTGGGCAAGTAGTGATGTAGCCAGGCCCAAGCCCGCGAGCCTAGTATACGACATTACATCTCCCAGTAAGCCTGTTAAGTCGAATAGCCAGAAGAGAGCCCCTAAGGCTCTGTAAGCCACGAACTTTCCAGCAATCAATAGAGCTAACCCTGCTAGTGTCGGGTAGAGCAAGTAGTTACTGTACTGCCCCAGCACACCTGGTAGCTGGTAATTAAGAAACGCGTACAGGACGTACGGTATGCCAAATATTTCAGTAATAAAGAAACCTATTTTTGAAATTAACTCACCCTTCTCCTTACCTCTAATATACTTTAGAAGTGCAAGCACGTGAGCTATATTTACGTGTACCAACCCAATTACGAGTGCTATCTTCAAGAAGAAAGTAGGGTTGAGTATGGGCAGTACTGCCTGAATACTTGAGCCGGAGGCTGCCACAAGCAGTATCCGACCGTTTCTGAACACAATCGAGTAACCAGCGTAGCTATTTGAGAGCAAACCAAATACTATGGAGGAGATCGAGAGTATGGTTAGCAATTTCTTAAATCTTAGATAACCTTCCGAGTATGGATTCTCCACTAACCCTATCCTCTCCAGAACATAGTTCACGATAATAAACATCAATATGCCGTACACTACGTCAGCGAACATCAGCCCGAAAAACAGCATTAGTGAGTACGATATTATCGGTGTAGGGTCCCACTCCCGGTAGTTAGGGATGCCGTAGATCTTAGTTATCAACTCAAACGGCTTAATAGGTCTCGGATTCCTCATTTTAGTAGGTGGCTCTCTACCTGAATCTACCTTACTTACGTAAACATACTTAATAGACGAGTAAAGCTCATTAATGATTAGTGAAAGCTGCGATGTCGGAACCCAACCTTCAATAGCAATCAGGTAGTCACCTGAGAGTGCACTGAGAAGCACATTCACCCTCTCCTCCCAGATCTCGCTTACAATTTTTGCGAGTGCTAGATCCTGAATTATGGAATTCAGTAACTTCTCCAGGTTCTCCGTGACGTCACTGATCATGCGTTCAAGAGTTCTCAGTCTGTTATTTACCTCCTTAAGGAACTCTCCTGGCTTCACCTTCTTAGTAGGAAGCGATACTTCCTCTATATTTAACTTCCTGGCCTGATAAACTAGGTCATCGATTGAGCATGTTGGGCCCGCCACAACGTATACTGCTTTTTCATCACCCAGCCGCGCTCTTCCAATAACGTATACCTCAAGATTTTTGCTCCTTATGTAACGTTCGAGGTCCCTAATACCTGTCTCACTACCTAGAAGTACGGCGGAGGAGACTATCAGACCTCGAAAGCATACGTCACCTAGGTGGAGCTGGCTCAGCTTAGGGTCATTACGCATAGCCTCTAAGACTTGAGCTAACTTCCTATACTCCGTTAGGTCCTTTTTCAGTCTCTCCAAGTTATTCTCAATAACTACGGCTTTTTCGTATGATTCACTAAGTTTATCAAGTAACTTACTTACGTAGCTGCCGAGCTCGGAAGCCCTTACGACTTCCTTGACCTCAATTAACTTAGGGGTTCCCAAAAGCGACTCAAAGTTACTTACAATGTTCTTAAGTTTTTCCACCTTCTCTAACTCAGCCATAACTCTTTTCCTGTCCTCCTCAGGAAGCTTGGCCACATGCTCAGTATGTACAGCGCCGAGGTCTTGTAGTTTATTAAGTAGTTCATCAACTAAGTCCTTGGTCGTCAGTATCCTTACGTAAGTTAGTCTCTCAGGCACTGTCACCAGCATTACTTAAACACCAGC
>JAGGTW010000008.1 GCA_021163585.1 Desulfurococcales archaeon
CCGTACCCATGATAGTCACGAACGATCCTGAACTGTACGATAACATAGTTTACGAGAAAGAAGGTGTTTACGTTATAAATGACAGGACATTCGAGAACCTTTACTTAAGGCCTAAGGAGTTAATTACCCTATACAAGAAGGGTGACCTGTACGTGTCACTTAATAAGGAGAACTTAAGGAAGTTGAGAACAGAGCTCAGTCTGTCAATAGGTGACGTAGCATACAAAACCGGGATCTCGAGGAGAACCATATATAGTTATGAGCGTGAGGGAGGTATAATAACTATAGAAACAGCAGAAAAACTACTTGAAGTGTTTGGAGATGATGTTATACAGACAGTCAACCTCAGAGTAATGAGGGGTGAATTCTATAAGAAACACAGAGAGATGGGAGAAACTTGCAGTAGGGAATTACTGGTTAGAATTAAGCAATATTTTGATGGTGACGTCTACGAGATCAAGAAGTCAGCACCTGATTTCATCATTAGCGGAGAAGACGAGGTAGCTGTTTATGTCGATGCAGTACTAAATAAGCAAAAATACACGCTCAGAGATGTAGTACGTAAAACTATGGAATCTATAAAGATATCTAGCATACTTGAGAGGAGTACTGCAGGAATAATGTTGAGTAGCTCTAACGAAGAAGTAATCAAAGATGAATTGTCATCATATGTAGACATGAATAAGGTGAATATTGTAAGAATAAAGTAACTGCACTCGACAAAGTACCTAATTTCTGGATTCTCCTTAGTATAGCATACTTCTTTTAAGCTAAGAAATTCTGGGTGGCTAGTACTTAAAACGACCTTTTTATTCTTAATGTTTAAGCCTAATATGGTAGCGATGTCGTTAAGAATGTTTATTACTGGTAGGCCTGGGATCGGTAAGACTACAGTATTTATGAGGACAGTATCAAATCTGAGGAAGCATGGTTATATCGTTGGCGGAATAATTTGCCCGGAAATCAGAGGTAGTAGAGGGAGATTAGGATTTCATATTGTAGACATACTAGCCGATCAAAAAGGAGTTCTGGCGTATGTGTGTAGAGAAAGAAGTACTGCGCCGAGGGTGGGGAAATATTGTATCAACGTTAGTGACGCAATTAACATAGGGGCCAAAGCCATCAATAACGCTCTGAAGGTCGCTGATGTAATTGGTATTGATGAGGTAGGTCCGATGGAGCTAAAGGTTCCTCAACTCCGGCTTGCGATATATGAGGCCTTGCGGTCAGCGAAGCCTACAGTAGCTGTTGTGCACTACCGTGTCGTCAATGACCTAGTAAAAACATTCAGGAATGCTAAGATTTATGAGGTGAGTTACGTTAATAGAGAACTACTGCCGCAACAATTAACCAGTGAGTTACTTGACTACCTTAAGAGGACACGGTAGCTATCTCTTATAGAATGAGGAATTCAGGAAAAGGAGTGGGAATGCGGTAGTGCATGTTACATATATTACCTCTGATACTATATTATAAATCACGGTGAAGAAGTTACGTTTAATGAGCAGTCTCTTGAGGCAAGGATCTTGGAGATAGTTAAGGAGAAGACAGCCCGTGAGGGCGGCATTGTGCAGAGTACTTTATGGAATATGTTGGGTGTGGATAATAGGGAAGGAACTAAAGCAGTGCTTAGTCTAGTGAGAAAAGGCTTAATACGCAGAGAGCCGATGGTCTATCGAGGACGTAGAACGTACAAGCTAATCTATAATCCGAAGAAGATTAAGGAGGTTAAGATCTTAATAGGGTTAAACCCAGTGATTGAGATACCCTGCTTCTTCTGTAAAGAACTCTATAGGTGTGGGTCTGGGGGGTATTTTAATCCGTTTAAGTGCATACTGCTGTCTAATTTCGTAAGGAAGTTAGGGAGCGCAGGCAGTAGGTAATATTCTTCACGTCAGCGTTAGTTCTTATGAGACCACCATGCAAGTGCGTCTTAACAGCCTTATAACCAAGCTCTCTAAGACACTTAATGAGGTCATCCTGTTTAGGCATATTGACCTTAAGCATCTGAGATAGCTTAATGATATTGTATACTAACGGCAAGTCTGCTTCATGCAGTAACGCCTGGAGTAATTTCCTCACATTCCTGGCTGTCTGCAAGTAGTGGTATTGGCAGCTCTCCAAGTTACTGAGCATATCTGACACGAAAACCTTATCAGCTAGTGAACCCACCCACATAGGACCTATTAAGTGAAGTTTAACTCCGCAATTAGGACATGTCAGGTTATCTATTTCCCTTACAAGAATTCTGTAGCCGCAGTTAGGGCAGTACTTAAGGTAACCAATATCCTGCTTAATCATGTTGTTCGCTTTCATTGCACCTTTTGCAACCCTAACAAATACCCTATAGTAGTATCTGTCAAAATATGAGAGCAACGGCGCAACATACCTGTCAATCTCTGCCGCACGTCTAGCAATGTATCCGAGCAGTACTCTCAAACCGACCTCATGTCCTATATCAGTCTTAATGATGCTCACATCATACCTTCTCGAACCAGCCCACCACCTGGAGCCACTGAGGGGTGCTGTATCAGTTGCTGTGTAGGCTACTACACCCCCTCTCCTCACACACCATAGTGACGCCCTCACATAAGGGGCTGGTGACCCAAATGGGTCTACATCTATAAAATCCACCTTCTGTCTCTCCTTCTTTAGCCTGTACATCAATATGTTCGCGTCTTCATGAAAGACCTTTACCCTGTCTTGAACATTATTGAGTACGGAGTTTTCCTCTATTAGTTTGACTGCTCTAGGATCTACGTC
>JAGGTW010000083.1 GCA_021163585.1 Desulfurococcales archaeon
TAGCGGCTTCAATAGCACTCTTTATCGTCATGTTACCTTACGTTATAACAGGGATTGAGAATGCCTTAAGGAGCGTTCCATCGACTTACCGTGAAGCTGGTTATGCCCTTGGCTTAAGTAGAGCAGCAATCCTAGCTAAGGTAGTACTTAGGATTGCTGGTAGGGGAATTTTAGCATCCTTTATAATGGGCGTAGCTAAGGCAGCTGGCGAGACAGCACCTCTACTATTTACGGCGGGCGGGCTGAGAAGTACATATCCCGAAACAATACTTGGTCCAATTGATGCGATACCCCTACTCATATACGACTACATCTTAAGTCCCTACGACATATGTCACAAGGTTGCCTGGGGCGCGGCTCTCGTACTACTATTAATTCTCCTAACGCTCTTCACATTACTTAAAATTTTCGTAAAGGAGGTGAAGATGTAGTGCTGAATGCGCTTATCGTTAAAAACCTAAATGTGTGGTATGGTGACAGGCATGTACTAAAAGACGTAAACTTCTCATTACCTCAGAACAAGATTCTAGCTATAGTAGGTCCTAGTGGAAGCGGAAAGAGTACTTTGTTAAAGGTAATAAATAGGCTAATAGACCTGAACCCGCTAGCTCGCGTAAGCGGTAGTGTGAGGGTGCTCGGGATGGAGGTGCTAAGTGACGGTATCAACCTAGCTACGTTAAGGAGGGTTGTCGGCATGGTATTCCAGACTCCTAACCCATTTCCTCACCTATCAATATATGATAATGTTGCGCTAGGGCCGCGTTACAACAGATTGGTTAGAAATAAAGAAGAGCTTGATGAATTAGTTAAGGAGTCCCTAATTAAGGCGGCGCTTTGGGATGAGGTGAAGGATAGACTTCACGAGAAACCGGTAAATCTTAGTGGTGGACAGCAACAGAGGCTCTGCATAGCCCGCGCACTAGCTAATAAACCAAGAATCCTCCTACTAGATGAGCCTACGAGCAATATAGACCCTCTAAGTACGCAGAAAATTGAGCATACCCTACTTGAGCTCAAGAAGGGGATCACTGTAGTGATAGTAACTCACTCGCTAAGACAGGCACTTAGAATATCAGACTACTTACTGTTCTTAGAGAATGGTAGAGTGGTGAATTATGGGTCAGCAGAAGAGATAAGTGAAGTTAGGAGCAAGGCGATTGGATCGTACCTAAAGTATTCTGCGTAGGAAGTACTTTCCAAGATATTCCTACATCAGCTTATTAAGTACTCCCCTAGCAGCTAACACCCCCGTAGCAGCAGCTACGTTTATTCCCCTTGAGAGTCCTGCGCCGTCACCAGCTACAAATATGTTGTCAAGCGTCGTTTCTAAGTACTTATTGATTCTGGCCCTAACGCTGTAGAACTTAATCTCTGGTGCGTAAAGGAGTGTCTGTGATGATGCGATACCAGGCATTATTGTATCTAACCTGTTGATTGCCTCGATCAAGTTCGCTACGACTCTGTAGGGCAGAGCCATACCTACGTCTCCTGGCGTTACGTGCTTTAGCGTAGGCTCTACAGCGCTCCTGCTGACACGCTCCCACGTACTCCTCCTTCCTGCAATTAAGTCCCCGAACCTCTGAATGATTGGCTTACCACCCCCTAGCTTGGTTGCTAGGTGCGCTATGCTCCTCCCATAAGCTATGGTGTCCTCAAGCGGGTTAGTGAGCTTGACGGTAACTAGTAAGGCGAAGTTAGTGTTCTTGGACTTCACACCGACGTATGATTCCCCGTTAACACCGACTATGTGGTCATCGTACCTCTCCTGAACTACGAAGCCGTTGGGGTTTGTGCAGAAGGTCCTCACCTTATCGTCGTAGACCTTAGTGTACATTATTATCTTGGGGTCCCTCACGATCTTCGTTATCGGCTCTGCGATATAGGACGGTATCTCAACTCTAACACCTATGTCTAGAGGGCCTGGCTCGATCTCAATACCTCTCTTCTTAGCTAACTCAGCAAACCATGACGCACCACTGCGTCCAGGAGCCAGTATGACGGATTTAGCGGTTATGTCACCTGAGGTTGTCTTGACCGTCAGGTAGCTACTGCTCCTCACTATATCGATCGCCTTAGTACCTAGGAAGAACTTGACCCCGCGTGACTCCAGGTACTTAGTTATGTTTTCAATAACACCCACAGTATTATCAGAGCCTATGTGCCTCTGAGGTGTTGGAATAAACTTAGCTCCAGCCTTAGCTGCAAGCCTCTCCAACTCAGTAGCTATGTTGCTTTGAATAGTAAATAACCTATCCTTCGGTGCCCCGAACCTAACGAAAACTGAGTCAATATACTTAATGAGCTCCTCAGCCTTCCTCCAACTACCTATCAGCTTATCTAAGTCACCGCCAACGTCAGGGCGCAGATTTATTGTCCCGCTACTCAGCGCTCCAGCACCGCCGACTCCCTGCATTATGTGGCACGGGTTACACATAGCACACCCACTGATCTTGTAGTCTACATCCAGCTCAGACGTAATTATGGGGCACCTCCGCTCAGACGCCCTGTACCCCCTCTCCACTACGGCTACTCTCATGTCACCCTTACTGTTGGTCACAAGCTCATATGCAGCGAA
>JAGGTW010000116.1 GCA_021163585.1 Desulfurococcales archaeon
GACCAGGTTTATGTTATTCATTTCAGGTTTTAGGTCCATTACCTTTAGTTTTTCATACATCCAACTTCAACTCCGAATACGTACAACACCTTTTCCTTACTAGCCTTTTTAAGTTATAATGAGAATCTTACTGGCCAGTTAGATCACTGAAAGACGTCTAAACTACAATAAGAAAATTAATGTCGTGTCAACTATTTCGGATTTACCAGTAACTACTCGACTTCCTCAACTTTTATGGCGCTGACAGGGCATGCTACTTTAGCTTGCTCTACGCAGTCCTTCAACTCGCTGGGGATTACTCCCTCCCACGGCTGACTGCCTCTATACTCCTTGACTATCTGGGACTTCCCATCAGGACCTGCCTCAAAGACCTGTGGGCACAGGGCGTAGCAAACACCGTCAGAAATGCACGTGTCCCAATCAACCGTCACTTTTAACCTAACCAAAGATATGCACCCGATAACATTATAGACTTGAGGAAAAATAAAAGATATTGTGGATTAATAATAAAACTTTAAAACCTTTAGTAAAAGAACAATATCTGGGCCCGTAGCTCAGCCAGGCAGAGCGCCCGGCATACGGCTCCTCCGCTCTTCTTTAATCTCGTTTGGTCTTTCATAGTTTTAGGCTCCCAGATTACCTCAGCCCTTATTACTTAATTGTACGCCTTATCCCCGTCACTCACTGTGTAGCTCCCTTCCCTCACCAACCACCAAGATCGGGTATGACTCGAGGCTGAACGGATCGCCATTCCATACTATAAAGCTGGCGAACTTACCTGGCTCTACTGTTCCCAGAAGTTCATCTACCCCTAATATCTTAGCGTTATTGTAAGTAATTAGGGATATACACTCGGACTTATCCATGCCGAATCTTCTGAATAAGCGGAGCTGTAAGTAGTGGTTTCTCTGTAGAATTACTGGGTGGTCGGTCATCAACCCGAAGAACGGTCTTACCTCGATGAGGAACTTAACATTCCTCCAGTACTCATGCTTTAATTCAGTCTTGTAGGCGAAAGCATCCACGGGTCCGTAAACCACAGGAATGCCCTCACGCTTAATCTTCTCGAACGCCTCCTTCGTATGGACGTCGGAGGCGTGTTCAATAGTCGTTTTGAGTTTGAACTCCCTGCGCAACATTATGAGTCCTGCAATATCATCTATTTTGTGTGCGTGAACTCTGAGTGTTTCTTCGCCCTTAACCACAGGGAATAACATTCTTATTTCCGGCTCGATCTCTTCGGGGCTCTTCTTACCTTCTTCAATGAGTTTGAGGGCGTCTCTTGCCTTGATTAGCCACTTCCTTAAAATGCCGACAGCCCCCATCCTCGTGTAGGGTCTCGTTCCCTTCCACTCAGTAGTTTTCCTAGGATTGAACCCTAGGGCAGCTTTAACACCTGCGTACTTAATGAATGCGTCTTCAATATCTGCTCCAAAGTTACGTATGAAGACTGCTCTTCCTCCAATTATGTTTCCACTACCTGGAAGTACGCAGGAGTAGAGGACACCCCACTCAATTGACTCCCTGAAGCTCTTATCGTCCATGTAGATGCTGTATAGAGCATCAACGACAGGTAGTACAGAGTCGAGCCTTTCATTAGCTTCTTCTTCATCTGAAGGCTCGCCAGCCCTAGCCATACCTATGTGGCTGTGGGCATCTATGAATGCAGGTGCAACTACAGCATGATCAAATTCTATGATTTCCTCAACTTCCTTAGGCTTATCCTTAGTGACTTTGGTAAATTTGTTGCCGTCCCACACTATATATACATCCTTGAGAACACCGTCTTTTTTACCGGTATACAGAACATCTGCCTTAAGAGCCTTAGCCATTGAGGTACACCACATAAAAAATTGCCCCTATAAATTAAGTGCTTTGATCAGACCCTCTCTACGACCGTAGGTTGCTTAAGGTACAAGGAACACGCCATAATGAAGTGCGCATGTACCTATGTATTACAGCATAATTTAAGAATATTAAGTCATTAAGAATTAAAGGGTACGTGTCCTGGGCAGTAGCGAGGATATTTTAGCTTTGCAGTACGGGGTCATACAATGGCCTACAAAACCAGACGACCCAATCGCTAGAACTAGATTCGCATTCATCGAGGAAACCATGCGTTCATTATTAGAGGAAGGTGTATTCAGCGTGATTACAAGCAGGAGCAAAGTAAGGATTTTAGATGTGATGGCTGCCTCAGGAATATGCGGGGTAGCTTTAGCTAAAGTCCTCTATGAGGCTGGTGTTGACGTCGACTTAGCGATTTCTGATTTGAGGATGAATGAATTAGAATTAGCTAGGCAGTGGATTGAAGTAGCAGGTCTTAAAGAAGAGAATCTTAGTCCCAGAACTATTGTAGCGGATGCGACCATGCTGCCGCAGTATTTTAAGGAAGAGAAATTTGACATAATCACGATTTGGGGTAGTTCACTCCCTCACCTGAATGTATGGGAACTCCCTTTACTGATCTCAGGAGCAAGAGAGCTGCAGCCTCCTCATGGAATACTCATAATGGAGCAGGCTGACATACTTCCGAGAATACTCGTAGGTAATACCTTTAGGTACGTCATGACAGAGGGTAAGAAAGCTCTAACAATTTCTGAATCCTACGACACATTAAGAGGAGTTCAGAGAAGACTACTCTACAAACTACCTGAAATGAAATACATAGGGAGAGTAGAGTCACGCTTATGGGAGGTAGCTCAAGTACTGGCGCTGATGTGGTTATTCTACACAGAAGTAAAACTACATGATCACAAAGAAGTTACGGGATATATATCGAGAATTACTAAAGTCTTAGTTGCTAAACAACCGCGTATGACATGTACTAAGTGGGAGGAGTTAGCGGCAGACTTACCGCGGGTAATAAGTGCTCTACATCAACATGAGGTCTTTTCTTAGGCGATGGCAACAGTCAAACTACTGAAAGTATAGTGACTGAGAAGTCCTAATGAACTCTACAGATTTCCCTCTAGGGGCGGAAGCTAGTAGACATAGTTTTTAACTAGGTTAGGCAGGGGAGTATACAGCGTGTTAAAATTAGTATACTGGTATTACGTATGCTACTGCATATGATATATGACTCGGACATAAAGCAGTACCGCTAACCAACATACCATAGAGAAGGGGAAGTAATGAGTATTCAAGGAATATACGCGAAAGTTTGAGTGGAGCCGCCGGCGGGATTTGAACCCGCGACCACCGGCTTACAAGGCCGGCGCTCTACCGGCTGAGCTACGGCGGCTCTCTAATCTCCAACCAGTATAGGTAAGAGAAAGGTTTTTAAACTCTCTGACGAAAAATTTTTAAGGTCTCAAATGACCTGCCCGTAATCCAGTTTATTTGGAGGTGATAAATTCATGTCATCAGAAGAGAAGCGGAGGGAAGGCAGGATTCCCTGCCCGCCGGATAAGATAATTTACGATGAGTTCCGCGGGGAGTACATATGCTTAGAGACTGGTGAGGTTATCGAGGAGAGGGTAATTGACCAGGGTCCTGAGTGGAGAGCTTTTACACCTGAGGAAAGGGAGAAGAGGTCTAGGACAGGCTCACCTCTTTCACCAACTATTCATGATAGTGGTCTATCAACAATGATTGACTGGAGGGATAGGGATGCTTCTGGAAAAAGGCTTGAGATGAAGCGTAGGTTAGAGGTTATGCGCTGGAGGAAGTGGCAGATAAGGACAAGGATCCAGAACAGCATAGACAGAAACATCAGTCAGGCATCGGCCGAGTTAGAGAGGATAGCTGATCAGCTAGGTCTCCCGAGGGCGGTCAAGGAGGAGGCTGCAAACATATACAAGAAGGCAGTGGAGAAAGGTGTTGTGAGGGGTAGGGCCGTAGAGTCAGTTGTAGCAGCAGCACTTTATGCGGCCTGCCGAATATTTAAGGTGCCGAGGACGCTGGATGAAATCGCTCAGTTAACTAAGAGTAATAGGAAGGAGGTTGCGAGATGCTATAGACTATTAGTCCGCGAGCTGGGTATCAAAATACCTATTGCTGACCCATCAGACTTTGTGCCTAGGATAGCTGCTGCATTAGGATTGAGTGGTAAGGTCATTAAGAAGGCGATTGAAATACTTGAAGAGGCTAAGAAGAGAGGTCTCACAGCAGGGAAGGACCCTGCAGGCCTAGCTGCAGCTGCTGTATATACGGCTGCACAGATCTATGAGGAGAGAAGAACGCAGAAGGATGTGGCGCAAGTAGCTGGTGTTACAGAAGTAACGGTGAGGAATAGGTACAAGGAACTTATTCAATACCTAAAGATCATAGTTCCTGAACAAACTGAGGAAGGAGGTTTCAAGATATAGCACGCTTATAGACTAATAATAATGTTCGAAATATTTTTTATTTTTCGCCCGGAAAAAGACCTAAAATTTATTTATTTACTCGCTCTCTATGAATATTATGTTTTCCGGCGGTATGCCGAACTCCTCAACCAGTATCTGCTTAACTTTGTGTCTGTGGTCACCTTGGAGTTCTATGTGATTATTCTTAACAGTTCCTCCCGTAGCTAATTTTGACTTGAGAGTTGAGGCAGCCCTCTTCAAGTTATATACTGCTGGGTCTAAGCCCTCAATAATAGTTACTTCCTTCCCGAACTTTCTTCTCTCTACCTTGATCTTTATGAACTGCTGCTCAGCCCCTAGCTGCACACATAGCTCCTCAGGCAGTCCACCACAGAGAGCTTCAATATCGCTCTTATTCTTCTTCCCCATGACCCACCCTGCTACACTATTCAAAAGGTGGCAAACCTAATAAGCTTTTACCAATAGTGACTACGTAGAAACATTAAGCCAACTAAGCGTAGTGATGACAAAGCATTTTATAGCTCTAACTAAGAAACCTCGGTGCATGAAATGAGCTCGGACATACTCTACAGGTGCTGGAAGTGCGGGAGATTCTTCAGTAAGAGAGATATAGAGGCTTTTGAGGCCAAGGAGTTAGGGGAAGGATTCGTGTTCATAAGGTGTCCAGCATGCGGGTCTAAGATAATTGTTAAAGTACGTAAGGAAGAACCCAAGATTGTTAAGGCTACGTAGATGGCTGCTGTGTTCACAAATAAGCGAATAGTTCCTCAGAAGAAGTTAATAGAGGAAGTGGTGGGCCCGCGGGGATTCGAACCCCGGACCACCCGGTCTCCCAGAGCTCATCCCTTATGAATCCCGTACGGCTCCTCCGCCCAATAATGATGGGGTCCTAGATCCTTAATATACTTTATTCCTAATTAGACTAAGTACTGACCTGGGAAGCTACGGTTCGGTATGATGTGTACTGCTGTACTGTCTCAGCAAGCCCGCTACACTTATTTTATTATTCACGTAGAATCGTGTGGGGTGCGTATGGCTAAGACAAAGGCTAGGGTCTTAATTAATGGGTATGGCGTTATAGGGAAAAGAGTTGCGGATGCTGTTGCTAAGCAGGATGACATGGTGCTTGTGGGAGTGTCAGATGTAGTCGGTGACTGGAGAGTGAGAATGGCTGTTGCTAAGGGTTATAGAATTTATGCGTCAATACCTGATAGAGCCGACGTAATGCGTAAGTCGGGGATACCCGTCGAGGGTAGTTTAGAGGAGCTGTTAAGGAATGGCGAGGTCGACGTCGTTGTTGATGCTACTCCAGCCAAAATCGGTGCTAAGAATAAGCAACTGTATGAGAAGTATGAGGTGAGGGCCGTATTTCAGGGCGGGGAGAAGCATGAAGTAGCAGGAACTTCATTTGTAGCGCAGAGGAACTACGCTCAAGCACTGGGCAAGCAATTTGTTAGGGTTGTCAGTTGCAATACCACAGCAATATGTAGAGTGGTTGGAGGCATACATGAGAAACTAGGCGTCAGGAAAGCTAGGGTAGTTATCGTGAGGAGAGCCGTAGATGTGTGGGAGTCAAGTCACACAGGAATAATGAATACAGTCGTCCCAAGCCTTCACGTTCCATCGCACCACGGACCTGACGCCAAGACAGTGATTCCGGACTTAGACATAGTAACTATGGCAGTAAAAGCAAGCCACAATCTATTCCATCTACACACGGCCATGCTTGAGCTCAGAAATAAAGCGTGTAGAGAGGACATCATTAAGGTGCTGGAAGAAGAGCCGAGAGTAGTGTTTGTTTCAGGAGAGGACGGTGTAGAAGGTCTTAATTCAATATTCGAGCTGGCACGGGATATAGGTAGACCCAGGGGAGACTTATATGAAATACCGGTGTGGATTGACAGCATATCTGTAGGCGGAGAAGGACGTGAAGTTTACCTAATGTGGGCTACACCAAATGAATCTAATGTAATTCCGGAAAACATCGACGCAGTAAGGGCTGTGAAGGAATTGGAGAAAGATGCCAGAAGGTCTATCGAAAAAACGGATAGTTCATTAGGGGTATTGAAGAAGCTGTACTAAAGCCGCAAGCCCATATTTTTGTTTAGTATTTTACTGAATACCTTCTTATCAAGCGTATTAAAACAGCGTCCACATGATGTACTCCTAAACCACACTAACGCCGTACATACATGTATGAGAGTAATTCTAATATTGTTTTAGCCGCTAGTGCGGATGTCGCGTCATTGACGTCATAGGGAGGGCATACTTCGACGACGTCGAAGCCAACCACTCTCGAATCAACGATCTTGTATAGGATATCAAGTGCTTCACTAGGTGTGAGACCGTCGGGTTCAGGTGTTTGAACACCTGGTGCGTATGCAGGGTCGAAGACGTCGGTGTCTATGGATATGTAGATCCTACTAAAGGATGAGGCTATGTCTTCAATAGCTTTGGCAGTGCCCCTTACACCTAGGCGCCTAACGTCTAGGGTTGTGTAGTACTTAAGCTTCATTCTCCTAGCATCATTAAGCTCATTCTTGCTGAAGGCTCTGACACCTACGATTACTATGGAGCGGGGGTCAATGACCTCGCATAACCTCTTCATCACGCATGCGTGGCTGTATTTATTCCCTAGGTATGAGTCACGGAGGTCTAAGTGAGCGTCAAATATTATGAGGCAGGCATCCCTACCTAAAGTCCTAACTAAACCAGTAACTATGGGGACCGAAACTATGTGATCTCCTCCAATGAAGGCAGGCCTTCTTCCGTCATTAAATAATTCCCCCGATACTTCCTCAACAGCCCTAAAGGTCCATGAAATTTCGCCGGGGGACACAATAATGTCGCCCTCATCATGTGGCGGGAAATCCTCTACATCAACATCAGCCCGTAGTGAGTAAGTTTCAAGGCTTTGGGAAATCAGCCTGATGTGGATAGGGGCGAATCTTGAGCCACTACGAAAGCTTGAGGTAGTATCGAAGGGGACACCGACAATACTGTAAGGTGTTTTCAGCGGGTCACCGCTGACACCTAGGAACAAGTAAGGAGACTTATTTAAGTATAGTTCCCTCAAATCAGTCACCAAATAAAGGTTTTTAGTTTAAAACTATAATTAAGGGTTTGTGTAGGGTTGATGAGGTCATGAATAGGGAGCACGATAAGTACGATAAGGTAGTTGAGTTAGCTAAGAGGAGAGGGTTCTTCTGGCCGTCATTCGAAATATACGGAGGTGTTGCAGGATTCTATGACTTAGGACCTCTTGGTACGTTACTTAAGAACAACATTATCAGATTGTGGAGGGAGTTCTTTATTATTAGACACATGGACATGGTTGTTGAGATAGAGACACCTGTGATCACGCCTGGAGTAGTTTTTGAGGCGAGTGGGCATCTACATCATTTTACAGACCCTATAGTTGAGTGCACCTCATGCAGGAGAAAGTTCAGGGCCGACCAACTTATTGAAGAGGCCTTAAATATTAAGGTTGAAGGAAGAAGTGCTGAAGAATTAACCGAGATAATACGGGAAAATAATGTAAGGTGCCCGTTTTGCAGTGGTGACTTAGGTGAGGTAAGGGTATTTAACTTACTGTTCCAGACCTTCATCGGCCCATACACTCAAAATAAAGCTTACCTGAGACCTGAGGCTGCTCAAGGAATGTTCACTTCTTTTAAGAGAGTTCACACAGTAATGAGGGAGAAACTGCCTCTAGGCATTGCTCAAATCGGTAGAGTAGCAAGGAACGAGATCTCACCAAGACAGGGTATGGTGAGGTTAAGGGAATTTACTATAATGGAGGTTGAATTCTTCTTCGATCCTGAAGAGCCGGGTGAGCCACCACTTAGTAGGTTTGGTGGGAATCTAAGGATCTTAACAGCTAATGCCAAGGTCAGGGGTGAAGAAGGCCCGGAGACCTACGGTGTTGAAGAAGCTGTTCAGGAAGGTATAATCAAGAATAAGTGGCTGGCTTACTGGATGGCAGTAGCTAGGGACTTCATAAAAGCCCTCGGTGTTCCAGAGAACCACATGTACTTTGAGGAGAAGTTACCTCATGAAAGAGCACACTACGCTACGCAGACTTTCGACCAGCTAGTTAGAATTAGTAGGTGGGGTTGGATTGAAGTATCAGGACATGCGTACAGAGGGGACTACGACCTGCAGGGTCACATGAGGTACTCAGGTCAAGACTTAACTGTTTTCAAGAAGTTTGAGAAGCCTGTTATTAGGAAGGTAGAGAAGGTATTCGTAAATAAGGCAGTTATTGGGAGGTTATTTAAGGAGAAAAGTGCTGAGGTACTTAAGCTACTAGAGGGTGTTGGTACTGACTTAATAAAGGAAGCCCTCAGCAAGGGGGAGAGCTATATAGAGATAAGAGAGTTTAAGGTGCCGGTGAGCGCTGTTGAGGTGAGGGTCATTGAGGAGAAAGTTGCTGGAAGGAAGTTCATACCCCACGTAGTTGAGCCGTCATTCGGCGCTGAAAGATTAGTGCTCATGGTTTTAGATCACGCATACGCGGAGGAGGAAGGGAGGGTGGTACTTAAGGTACCACCTCACGTCGCACCCATCAAATTGGCGGTTTTTCCGCTAGTAGCTAAGGAGCCCCTAGTGAGTATAGCGAAGGAATTATTTAGTAAGGCACTAGCTGAGGGAATACCAGCAATATATGATGACTCAGGGAGTATAGGGCGGAGGTACGCTAGAGCTGATGAAGTGGGTGTGCCTTATGCTGTAACTGTTGACTACCAGACCCTTGAGGATAAGACAGTAACCATTCGTGAGAGGGATACGCGCGCCCAGGTCAGGGTAAGTCTTAGCGAGGTCGTCAGTAAGATTAGGGAGTTAGTACGTGCTCAATTATGAGGCAGGACTCCGAGTTTAAGGTGGGCCGGTACATCATAAAATAAAAACCCCATTAAGAGTACATTACAAGGTGTGTGTATTGAGTGAAAAGACTGCCGAGGAGGGCAAGAAACGCGACATTAAGGCTCTAGTAGCTATAATACCGCCAGCCACGCAGCTGAGGAGGAGAGAAAGCTCTAAAGTAAAAGAAAAGAGGATTAGGGTAAGGCTAAAGTCTGATGTTAAGGAGAGTGAGCTCCACATATCTCCATCACTGGCTCAGGAGCTGGACATCAAAGATTCTGCAGAACTCTCGGTCCCCGGTAAGAAGAAAATGCGGTTTAAGGTCATTTTAAACGAGGGTGTCCCATTAGGTGAGGTGTGGGTTAATGAAGAGGTAATGAAGGAGCGTGGAGTCGCCGACAACACACTAGCAACTGTTCGGGGAGCTTAAGTTATGGATGATGTGGTTCTTTATAAAAATATTGAGTCCCTAACACTTAAGAGAGATAAATTACTTAGGAAGCTAAGGAAGCAAGTGAGGGACTACGGTAGGGGCAGAATACGGTTCGAGGACCTCGGTCCAACACTGACTGAATTAAGAAAAACGAGGAAAGCCTACTTAAGGGTTGTCGAGCCACCGGTAAAGGTACAGCAGAAGCTCAAGGACTCCGTAGTAACGCTCATGGAGTTCACGTATTTGGTGTCAGTTAACGATGAGGCGGAACTCCTTAAAAGAATTATCGTGTTAATGCGTAAGAATGGTGTTGAGCAGTATCTAATAGAGCATGTCAAGAACGACCTTAGAGAGGTTGAGGAGCTGAGTAAGCTTGTATCCGAAGCTATCACGAAGCTTCAGAGTTAATGTCCGGATGGCAGAACATAAAAATATAAAATACGGTACTCTATTTCCTTAACGGGCATGTTGATGGCAGATGAGATCATAAGGTACAGTGAGTCTGGCGAGCAGGAGAGTATCGCTGAAACAAATATAGTTGAGCAGTTGAACATAATGCTGAGGGATCTTGAGGAGTGTTTTAGAGAGCTTTTATTCATGGTTAAGGATTTGGATGAAGGGAGAGCAGTAGCTGTAGATAAGAGGTATGGGAGGGTAAGGAGCATTAAGGATAATATAGAAAATACTTCTGTTAATTTAATGGACTACGTGATTAAGGTTTCACCTATTCTAACGTTTAAGGATATATATCTCTACTTAATTCAGGACATCGTTAGAGCTGCTGAGCATGCTGAAGCCGCTGCTTACAGGAACCTGCTATTAAATACAAAGGAATTTGAGAGGCTCCCAGACAAGTTGTATGCTGAATTAGATGAAACCGTCAGGAAGATAATTGACATGGTATCTAAAGTCAGGACTATGTTAGAGAAGATCAGGGCTGACCAGAAGTACATACGTGAACTCTACATAGAGTTACTTAAGGTCGAAAATGCTGTTGATGAGTACTACCGTGAGAGCGGACTTGAAATAATTAAGCACTACAGCAAGGATGTTGGTGCACTGATCCTTCTTAAGGAGCTCTTCGACAAGCTTGAGGACTCGGCAGATATAATGAAGAGGGTGGGGACTTATATCAGGTTCATCTCAATTCATAGATAGCTTAAAGTCATGTGGCAGAGGGAAGGCCTATCTTCTAGGTTCTAAAGCAATCATATTCGATGTAGACTTTGCTAAGTGTGTTTTCTCTAGGGGTTACTTCGGTAAGCCAGTTGGTATGAGAAAGCCTAAGACTACTGAAATAGATGAGCCTATCGAGTTATCACTGCTTGAGGTGCTGTACTTAGCTGAAGCAGGTATTTTAGAGGTTTACAGAAGTAATAGGAAGCTAGAGATTAATGAATTAGTAGATTTTGCGAGGTCTGTTATGCCAGCATTCGACAACTTATACCCGATATATAAGGAGTTAAGGAGCCGTGGCTTTATAGTTAGGTCAGCCCTTAAGTATGGCGCTGACTTCGCTATATACAGAACGAGGCCGGGCCTCGAGCACGCCCCATTTATTGTTAAGGTAATAAACTTCAATGACGTTGTTGATCCAGGTGACCTTGTTGGATGGGGCAGGGTAGCGCACAGCGTAAGGAAGTACCTGTTGCTGGCTGTGACATACCCTAATAATGAATGGAAATACATAATGTTTAAATGGCTTCGACCATAAACACATCTTGGGGTATATTCAGAGAGCAACCATGGTGATGCGGTTTGAAACAGCATGGCAGACGTTCTGACAGGAGTAGAAGATATCCATCCAGGCCTGCGATACCTATGCCACTAGGAAAGCAGTGTAATCCACTGTGCTCGTTCTTTAAGTGCTCAAAGAACGCTTTAGTGATCGTTAATAAGGTTGTTAAGGGGCATGTGCAGAAGGTAGCTATGTGTAGGTGGATAGGCGATCAGTGTCTAGGCGTAAAGTGTCAGTTTGCATTTTGTGAGAGGAGGGCACTCCTACCTGACGGTACTTGCGCGTTTGCTATTAGGTTTAGGGAGAGTGGGGATGAATTCCTAAAGGAGGTTGAAAAGGAGTCGCTGGATAATAGGGTCAGGGATCTACTCAGTCGAAGAGTAGGTCGCAGAGAGTCTCTCGCTGACTAGTGCGACCACTACCCCACCTAGTGTAAAGGTTGTTCTCAATACCTAAGATGTCGAGCACTTTACCAACAATGAAATTAATTATATCATCAACTGAGGTAATATTACCGTAAAACGCAGGTGATGCAGGCATTACCACAGCACCAGCTATAGATGCTTTAAGCATGTTCGTAATATCGATAGTACTGAGCGGGGTCTCCCTTATAAGTAAAACAACTTTTTTCCTTAACCTGAGGGCATTACACGCAGTTCTGCTTACCAAGTTGTCTTGGCGAGATGTGGAAATATCAGAGAGTGTTTTGAGGGAACATGGGGCAATAACAACTGCGTCTAGAATAAATGACGAGGAAGCTAAAGGGGATGTAAGGTCATCGTCCATGTACGTAGCCACGGCTTTAGACTTGATGTACTTAAGTAGTTTTTCCTTCTTAAAACACTCACTTTCTGATACAGTTACAGCGTGCTTGGTTATGACAGCGTGGACTTCATGACTCCTCCTCCACAGCTCGTGAATGAGCTTTAACCCGTAAATTACTCCACTAGCACCTGTTAGGCATACAGCAATTCTCACATGTCCTCCCTGGTAATCTAGGTACGCAATCATATTTTATTATTGTTTATTAAGGTGAGTAGTCAAGTATATTATGCAGGTGATGACGCTCGAAAGGACTGACTGGTGAGGTCCCCGCGCAGGGCTGAGGAGTATGGTACTACTTCTGGATTAAACCAAGTTAAAAAGTAAGGTAGCTTACTTGAGTTCTACTTCTTCTCCTGGCTTCAATACAATTACATTGACTTCTGGCGCGTACTCGCTAACAAATTTTTTGAAGTCCTCAGGATCGCCCTTGATTACGGGGAAAGTATGGTAGTGCATAGGTACTACGTACTTTGGCTTTAGTAATTCTGCGGCTTTGGCAGCTTCCCTCGGACCCATAGTGAAGTGCCCTCCGATCGGGAGTAGAGCGACAAGAGGTCTATATAACTCACCGATTAACTTCATATCGTACATTAACCCTGTATCTCCCGCATGGTATACGTACTCACCATCCCTACCGAAGACCGCGCCGGTAGGGCTTCCTCTGCTACTAGAGTGGAGTGCGGGTGTGAGTATTACTGAATATCCTTCACCCAGGTCTATAGGACCACCTATGTTTGCTCCAATAACTCGACCTTCCTCACCTATCTGTTCAGCTACGTAGCTAGCTATTTCAAAGACGGAAATTAACTTAACTTTCGTATTTCTCTGCATTAACTCAATAGTTTCTCCTAGGTGGTCTGAGTGGTCATGGGTGACGATGATGTAGTCTAGCTTAGGAGCGACCTCATCTATGCTTACTGGTGATTTTGGGTTACTGACCCACGGGTCAATAAGGAATCTCCTAGCTCCCACAGTTATTAAGAACGCAGCATGTCCCAGCCAAAGCACCTTAACCATCTCATGCCCCCAATCAAATAGTTAGTGTTGAATTAAATAAGGTGTTGGTGTATTAGCATAGTAAATACATAAAATCCACGATTATTGATCAGCGTAGGGTGTAGAGGACGTCAGAAGATCTAGAGTACTACATCAGAGCTGGTGAGGTAAGTTACAAAGTAAAGGATTACGTTAAGAGAATAGTGAAGCCAGGTGTCAAATTAGAGGAAGTTGCTGAGAAGGTAGAGTCATATATTAGGGAGTTAGGGGGTCAACCAGCATTTCCTCTTAACATATCAATTAATGAGGTGGCCGCACATAGGACACCAATGATAGGTGATGATGAGGTAATTCCGGAGGAGTCAGTGGTTAAAGTCGACATAGGCGTTCACTTTAATGGTTACATAGCCGACACAGCGGTCACACTGGTCTTTAATGATAAGTATAATAAGCTGGCTGAAGCAGC
>JAGGTW010000061.1 GCA_021163585.1 Desulfurococcales archaeon
TCAAGTAGGTGTTTCCCTTCTTAAGCATTTCAATAGCTACCTCTAGGTGTCTTGAGGATATGTAATGAATGTCTAACTTTCTAGCACATCTAAGTAGTTCCTCATTAACCCAATCCCCCACTCTTCTGAATTACCTCTCAAGTAACGCTCTAACACTATGTCCCTAAGGTGCTTAATTTACGTAGTAGAGTAAAGCTCTAACCGCTTTCTCAGTTGCTCGATAAGCGTAGAATGCAGCTACGTTATACCTACCTTACGATGTGGTATCTCAGCTGTTTCGAGATCCCTAGAACTTCATCTAACCACCTAAGAGCTTCATCAGGCGAATCAAGCATCTAGGATTTAGTTGGGTGAGGAGTTAATAATTGACTTAAGGTAAGTAGTTATTACCTCCTAAGTATCCTTAATGATCGGTAGTGAGTATGACCTTCTATGAGGAATTCGCTAGGAAGTACCTAAGGGAAGCTAAAAGAGATTTAGAACGTGCTAGGAGGGCTTTGAGGGAGCGCGACTATCCTGAAGTCGTTTTCCATGCTCAGCAATGTGTTGAGAAGGCAGTTAAGGCTATGATAGAGTCTAAACGTGAGTACGTACGTAATCACGGACCCATACTATCCTCAATATTCGTTAGGGTCTTCGAGAATGAGTGGAGGGGGGAGTTCGAGGATATTATCGATATTCTAGGTTGGTTCCTAGAGTATTACGCGAGGTCTAGATACCCATTCATGCTTAGGGGAAGGGTGATCTCACCTGATGAGTACATAGATGAGGATGTAGCTAAGGAGGCATTGAGTAAAGCTTCTAAGGTGCTAAATGTTGCTGAGGGATATCTTAAGGATAGGGGAATTACGTGACTTAATCGTCTCTAAGGTTAAGGAGGTTGTTGGTAAGGACTTAGTAGGTATTATAGTATATGGTAGTACACTATACCTAGGGGTTGGGCGTGATCTGGACCTAATAGTGATTGTCAGTGAAGAACAGGACTTAAGGAGTAGGTTTAATCTAGAGATTGCGCTTAGGAAGTCCCTAGAGACGCTAATAAAGGGCTCAGTAGCTGACGTTCATATCCTTAGTATTAGTGAGTTTAGAGATAATCTTAGGCTTGGGTCCCCCCTATCAGGTTTAGCACTTGGTTACGAGATCCTATATGGTGGCTCAGTACTTGAACCTCTAATCCTTAACTTCCTTAAGGAATTAGCGAGGGATAAGTACGTACTACATAATGAGTACGGTACGTGGAACCTAAGTCACTATGCTGGAATCACTTACAACCTTAAGGTAAGGAAGCTTAAGCAGGTTAAAGGTTAAGATCGCCTAAGTACCCTTAATTGACTCTACCTCATCCATACCTCATTTCCTTAATCTGAACTCCTCTACCGGCGTACCCTCCCTAGCACTTCTTAGTTAATCCATTAACCACTTAGCGAAGATTAATGAGAGCATGTGTGAGTCGCGATCACTTCATCACTTACTTCATTCATGCTTGAGGCCCAAGGCTCGAAGAGTAGGTCGCCATCAGAGTCGACAGATATTACTACCTTCAGCTGAGCAGGTATCTGTAGTAACTTCCTACAGGATTTCTAACTTAGCATCACTACTTAACTCATTAATTAACCCTCCAACTCCCTTGACGATGCTGAGAACCCAACCTTATTGTTACTAAACACATACTAGAGCTAGTAGGGTATTTAGAGGTATGAAGTTAGCTCTGTAGGAAGCCCTAGCTAATTCAGCAGCAAGTGCTGCTGAGTTAATTAGTGCTAGTTCAAGCTTAGGAAGTACTGTAGGTAGTACTACAGTCCAAGTTAAGAAGATTAATTTAATAAATTAGTAGAAAAGACTCTGTGCCTTAGCTTCATTGGTACTGGAGTTTTCAAATTATTCAAAAACATTGACAAAGGTATGGAAGTCCCGCTCATAATTTACTAATGATTTCTCGCTCTATTTCATGGTTTAGGTATACCTTATTAGTTCTTTCTTTATTCTCGTTTTATAGAATAGAAGTATGCAGTAATCCCAATTCCCGCACAAGTAGTTGAATGCTGCTTCAGCTAGGGCGATCTTAAATCTAGAGCTGGGCGGTCTCTTAGCCTCGGCTCCTGAGTGAACTAATTCTATAGCTACCCTAACAGGACTTAGTATCGCTATATCAGGATAAACACGTGACCCGAAGAGTTCGTAGGGCTTCGTCCATGACCTAGGAGTTCCCTCGCCTTTAACGTAAACGCATTCCTCAAGATTCTTATCAGGGAACATCTCCTTATAGACCTGCTTAACTACTTTACCTACTTCTCGCCTAGCTACTATCTCTTGCTCATTTCAGAAGTTAATCCTTAGTTAGGCTTAAATAATTGGACAATGGTGTCAAAACAGTTACTCAAGCTATAAAGGTAATAAAGGTAATACCTGAAAGTAAGTGAGTGTATTGCGAATGTTATGCGTGATTCTAAGAATGGAGAAATTTCTAATACCACAATACTGTAATAGTTTAAAGGAGGAACGCGGTGAGCTTGCCTAATAGGTGCCTTGCTGTGGTTTGGAAGGTTTTCTGGTCTTCAAATGGTTACCGTGGGTGGGATCATGAAATGTATCGGGTATGGTTATATGGTCAGAAGTCAGGATTTGGCTATGTTGCAAGGTACGGTTTCGGGCATGAGTGGTGGAATTTCTATGAGGACTTCAGTAACGAATATTATTACGGCTACGCCCCACCTATACATGCTATAAAGCCCAGAAAGTTCCGTAATGGCGGCGCAATATTCTTCATTTCAAAGCATCCTCGCGGTAGTGGCTGGCACCTAGTTGGTGTCTACGGCCATGCTGAGGTGCTTGAGAAGCCTATTGATGTAGGAGTACTCTGGGATTATGTGCCCGAGCAGTATAGGAGTGAGATAGTAGAGTCAACTAGGAAGAAACTTATGGGGGAGGATCTTGACCCCTTCGAATCTCCTACATATTTTATTTTAAGAGCGAAGAAGGATTACTCAACCCCTATGCCTAGACCTATGCCGATAAATCTACCAGAAGATGTAGGAGTAAGATTCCTTGGTACAGCAGCATGCAAGTACTTAGAGCTGAATAGGGCGTTAGCTCTCTTGGATAAGGCTGTAGAGTATGCGTCCTCGTTCATAGGTATGGGAGAAATGAATAAGAAGGGTTTATGGGCTGATCCAGCAGAGGTAGTTCGAAGACTTAGAAGACTCAGAAAACACCTAGTAGAATTGATGGAATCACCCATAAGACTGCCCCAGCAGTCCGGGCTTACTTCACGTACCTTACATCCGCAGGAGGAGCTTAAGCAAGAGCGCTACCTGCATTATACACCCACAGAAGTACCAGAGAGACTCATTGAGGAATCTCTGGCTCAGAACCTAGAGGTCATTGAAGAAGGTCTGAGACTTGTTGGAAGGCAAGTATACCTACCAGATACAGGCAGAGTAGACATACTAGCATACGACAAACACGGTTCCCCAGTAGTCATAGAGGTGAAGAGCGGAGTAGCAGATGACTCAACATTAGCTCAGCTATTGGCATACATGTCTAAGATAAAGGAAAAAGAAGGAAAAACACCAAGAGGGGTAATAGTAGCAGAAGGATTCACAAAGAAATTACGGCATGCAGTAGAACTACTCAACAACGTCAAATTAGTAAGAATAGCCGTAAGAATAACCATAGAGAAATTAGAAGAAATATAAGATTAATTTGGGAGTTCCACCTCGGTTTTATTCCTCTATGCATGGTCATGTTTGAGCTATTTCCTCACTTCCTTTAAGCTTTCTGATTATTTTCCTAATTATCGTGGTGTAGGCGTCTTTATACCTGCTGCCCAGTGGGGCGAGAATCCACTTCTCACTCTCTACAACCTTCTCTAATTCTCTAATGAGTAGTGGCTGTAGCTGCTTGAGAAGGTCAGCGAATTCGGGGTCTCTGCTCTTAGTGTGGAAGGTGACCTGAAGGTCTATGACTGTCTTCACTAGGTTGCGTGTCTCTAGGCGCTGGAGGAAGTTAAGGAACGCGTTCCTGTATGACTCCTCTAGTAGTTCTGGGCGCAGTATCCTGCA
>JAGGTW010000107.1 GCA_021163585.1 Desulfurococcales archaeon
GACCAGGTTTATGTTATTCATTTCAGGTTTTAGGTCCATTACCTTTAGTTTTTCATACATCCAACTTCAACTCCGAATACGTACAACACCTTTTCCTTACTAGCCTTTTTAAGTTATAATGAGAATCATACTGGTCAGTTAGATCACTGAAAGTCTAAGCTAGCTACTATAGGTAATTTAATGCCGTGCTAACTATTTCGGATTTACCATTACTACTCGACTTCTTCAACTTTTATAGCGCTGACAGGGCATGCCACTTTAGCTTGCTCTACGCAGTCCCTCAGCTCGCTGGGGACTACCCCCTCCCACGGTTGACTGCCTCTATACTCCTTAACTATCTGGGACTTCCCATCAGGACCTGCCTCAAAGACCTGCGGGCACAGGGCGTAGCAAACACCGTCAGAAATGCACATGTCCCAATCAACCGTCACTTTTAACTTAGCCAAAGATATGCACCCGATAACATTATAGACTTGAGAAAAAATAAAAGATATTGTGAATTAATAATAAAACTTTAAAACCTTGAGTAAAAGAACAATATCTGGGCCCGTAGCTCAGCCAGGCAGAGCGCCCGGCATACGGCTCCTCCGCTCTTATTCTAATCACATGGAGTTCTCCGCTACCTTAGGCACCCAGAATACTTCGGCCCCTATTACTTAGTTGTACGCCTTATCTCTGTCACTCACGGTGCAGCTCCCTTCCCTCACCAATCACCAAGATCGGGTATGACTCGAGGCTGAACGGATCGCCATTCCATACTATAAAGCTGGCGAACTTACCTGGCTCTATTGTTCCCAGAAGTTCATCTACCCCTAGTATCTTAGCGTTGTTGTAAGTAATTAGGGATATGCACTCGGACTTATCCATGCCGAATCTTCTGAAGAAGCGGAGCTGTAAGTAGTGGTTTCTCTGTAGAATTACTGGGTGGTCGGTCATCAACCCGAAGAACGGTCTTACCTCGATGAGGAGCTTAACATTCCTCCAGTACTCATGCTTTAATTCAGTCTTGTAGGCGAAAGCATCCACGGGTCCGTAAACCACAGGTATGTCCTCACGCTTAATCTTCTCGAACGCCTCCTTCGTGTGGACATCGGAGGCGTGTTCAATAGTTGTTTTGAGTTTGAACTCCCTACGCAGCATTATGAGGCCTGCAATATCATCTATTTTGTGTGCGTGAACTCTGAGTGTTTCTTCGCCCTTAACTACAGGGAATAACATTCTTATTTCTGGCTCGATTTCTTCGGGGGTCTTCTTACCTTCTTCAATGAGTTTAAGAGCGTCTCTTGCCTTGATCAGCCACTTCCTTAAAATGCCGACAGCCCCCATCCTCGTGTAGGGTCTCGTTCCTTTCCACTCAGTAGTTTTCCTGGGGTTAAACCCCAGGGCTGCTTTAACACCTGCGTACTTAACGAATGCCTCTTCAATGTCTGCTCCAAAGTTACGTATGAAGACTGCTCTTCCTCCAATTATGTTTCCACTACCTGGGAGTACGCAGGAGTAGAGGACACCCCACTCAATTGACTCCCTGAAGCTCTTATCGTCCATGTAGATGCTGTATAGAGCATCAACGACAGGAAGTACGGAGTCGAGCCTTTCATTAGCTTCTTCTTCATCTGAAGGCTCGCCAGCCCTGGCCATACCTATGTGGCTGTGAGCATCTATGAATGCAGGTGTAACTACAGCATGATCAAATTCTATGATTTCCTCAACTTCCTTAGGCTTATCCTTAGTGACTTTGGTAAATTTGTTGCCGTCCCACACTATATATACATCCTCGAAAACACCGTCTTTTTTGCCGGTATACAGAACATCTGCCTTAAGAGCCTTAGCCATTGAGGTACACCATATAAAAAATTGCCCCTATAAATTAAGTGCTTTGATCAGATACTAACCTCACGACCGTAGGTTGCTTAAGGTACAAGGAACACGCCATAATGAAGTGCGAGTATACCTATGTATTGTAGCATAATTTAAGAATATTAAGTCATTAAGAATTAAAGGGTGCATGTCCTGGGCAGTAGCGAGGATATTTTAGCTTTGCAGTACGGGATTATACAATGGCCTACAAAACCAGACGATCCGATCGCTAGAACTAGATTTGCATTCATCGAGGAAACCATGCGTTCACTATTAGAGAAAGGCGTGTTCAGCGTGATTACAAGCAGGAGGAAAGTAAGGATTTTAGATGTGATGGCTGCCTCAGGAATATGTGGAGTAGCTTTAGCTAAAGTCCTCTGCGAGGCTGGTGTTGACGTCAACTTAGTGATTTCTGATTTGAGAATGGATGAACTAGAATTAGCTAGGCAGTGGATTGAAGTAGCAGGTCTTAAGGTAGAGAATCTTAGTCTCAGAACTATTGTGGCGGATGCGAACAAGCTGCCGCAGTATTTTAAGGGAGAAAAGTTTGACATAATCATGGTTTGGGGTAGTTCACTCCCTCACCTGAATGTATGGGAACTTCCTTTACTGATCTCAGGAGCAAGAGAGTTGCAGCCTCCACACGGAGTACTCATAATGGAGCAGGCTGACATACTTCCGAGAATACTTGTAGGTAATACCTTTAGGTACGTCATGACAGAGGGTAAGGAGGCTCTAACAATTTTTGAATCCTACGACACATTAAGAGGAGTTCAGAGAAGACTTCTCTACAAACTACCTGAAATGAAATACATAGGGAGGGTAGAGTCACGTTTATGGGAGGTAGCTCAAGTACTGGCGCTGATGTGGTTATTCTACAGAGAAGTAAAACTACATGACCACAAAGAAGTTACGGGTTATATATCGAGAATCACTAAAGTCTTAGTTGCTAAACAGCCGCGTATGACATGCACTAAATGGGAGGAGCTAGCAGCTGACTTACCGCGGGTAAAAAGTGTTCTTCATCAACATGAAGTCTTTCTTAGGCGATGACAACAGCCAAACTACTGAAGGTATAGTAACTGAGAAGCCCTAATGGAATCTACAGGTCTCCACATAGGACGGAAACCCGTAGACATAAGTTTTTAACTAAGCTAGGCAGGGAGTAGACAACGTGTTAAATTTGTATATTATATCTGGTATTATGTATGCTACCGCATATAGTATATGACTTGGATATAAAGCAGTACTGCTAAGCAATTGGTAGGAAATGGAAATCACAATTAATTACTTACATACCATAGAGAAGGGAAGTAATGAGTAAAGGAATATGCAGGAAAGTTTGAGTGGAGCCGCCGGCGGGATTTGAACCCGCGGCCACCGGCTTACAAGGCCGGCGCTCTACCGGCTGAGCTACGGCGGCTCTCTAATCTCCAATCAGTATAGGTAAGAGAAAGGTTTTTAAACTCTCTGACGAAAAACTTTTAAGGTCTCAAATGACCTGCCCGTAATCTAGTTTATTTGGAGGTGATAAATTCATGTCATCAGAAGAGAAGCGGAGGGAAGGAAGGATTCCCTGCCCGCCAGACAAGATAATTTACGATGAGTTCCGCGGGGAGTACATATGCTTAGAGACTGGTGAGGTTATCGAGGAGAGGGTAGTTGACCAGGGTCCTGAGTGGAGAGCTTTTACACCTGAGGAGAGGGAGAAGAGGTCTAGGACAGGCTCACCTCTCTCACCAACCATTCATGATAGTGGTCTATCAACAATGATTGACTGGAGGGATAGGGATGCTTCTGGAAAAAGGCTTGAGATGAAGCGTAGATTAGAGGTCATGCGCTGGAGGAAGTGGCAGATAAGGACAAGGATCCAGAACAGCATAGACAGAAACATCAGTCAGGCATCAGCCGAGTTAGAGAGGATAGCTGATCAACTAGGTCTTCCGAGGGCGGTCAAGGAGGAGGCTGCAAACATATACAAGAAGGCAGTGGAGAAAGGTGTTGTGAGGGGTAGAGCCGTAGAGTCGGTTGTTGCAGCAGCACTTTACGCGGCCTGCCGAATATTTAAGGTGCCGAGGACGCTGGATGAAATCGCTCAGTTAACTAAGAGTAATAGAAAGGAGGTTGCGAGATGCTATAGACTCCTAGTCCGTGAGCTGGACATAAAAATACCTATTGCTGACCCATCAGACTTTGTGCCCAGGATAGCTGCCGCACTAGGACTGAGTGGTAAGGTCATTAAGAAAGCGATTGAAATACTTGAGGAGGCTAAGAAGAGGGGTCTCACAGCAGGGAAGGACCCTGCAGGCCTAGCTGCAGCTGCTGTATATACGGCTGCACAGATCTATGAAGAGAGAAGAACGCAGAAAGATGTGGCGCAAGTAGCTGGTGTTACAGAAGTAACGGTAAGGAATAGGTACAAGGAGCTTATTCAATATTTAAAGATCATAGTTCCCGAACAAACTGAGGAAGGAAGTTTCAAGATATAACATGCTTACAAACTAATAATAAAATTCGAAATAAAATTTTATTTTCACCCGGAAAAAGACCTAAAATTTATTTATTTACTCGCTCTCTATGAATATTATGTTTTCTGGTGGTATGCCGAACTCCTCAACCAGTAACTGCTTAACTTTGTGTCTGTGGTCACCCTGGAGCTCTATGTGATTATTCTTCACAGTTCCTCCCGTAGCTAATTTTGACTTGAGAGTTGAGGCAGCCCTCTTCAAGTTATATACTGCCGGATCTAAGCCCTCAATAATAGTTACTTCTTTCCCGAACTTTCTCCTCTCTACCTTGATCTTTATGAACTGCTGCTCAGCCCCTAGTTGCACGCATAATTCCTCAGGTAGTCCACCACAGAGAGCTTCAATATCGCTCTTATTCTTCTTCCCCATGACCCACCCTGCTACACTATTCAAAAGGTGGCAAACCTAATAAGCTTTTACTAATGACGACTATGTAGGAACATTAAGCCAACCAAGCGTAGTGATGACAAAGCATTTTATAGCTCTAACTAAGAAACCTCGGTGTGTGAAATGAGCTCAGACATACTCTACAGGTGCTGGAAGTGCGGGAGATTCTTCAGCAAGAGAGATATAGAGGCCTTTGAGGCCAAGGAGTTAGGGGAAGGATTCGTGTTCATAAGGTGTCCAGCATGCGGGTCTAAGATAATTATTAAAGTACGTAAGGAAGAACCCAAGATTGTTAAGGCCGCGTAGATGGCTGCTACGTTCATAAATAAGCGAATAGTTCCTCAGAGGATGTTAACAGAGGAAGTGGTGGGCCCGCGGGGATTTGAACCCCGGACCACCCGGTCTCCCAGAGCTCATCCCTTATGAATCCCGTACGGCTCCTCCGCCCAATAATGATGGAGTCCTAGATCCTTAATATACTTTATTCCTAATTAGACTAAGTACTGACCCCAGGAAGCTACAGTTCAGTATGACGTGTTCTGCTGTACTGTTTCAGCAAGCTCGCTACACTTATTTTATTATTCACGTAGAATCACGTGGGGTGCGTATGGCTAAGACAAAGGCTAGGGTCTTAATTAATGGGTATGGTGTTATAGGGAAAAGAGTTGCGGATGCTGTTGCTAAGCAGGATGACATGGTGCTTGTGGGAGTGTCGGATGTAGTCGGTGACTGGAGAGTGAGAATGGCTGTTAATAAGGGTTATAGAATTTATGCGTCAATACCTGAGAGAGCTGACGTAATGCGTAAGTCGGGGATACCCGTCGAGGGTAGTTTAGAGGAGCTGTTAAGGAATGGTGAGGTCGACGTCGTTGTTGATGCTACTCCAGCCAAGATCGGTGCTAAGAATAAGCAGCTGTACGAGAAGTATGGGGTAAGGGCCGTATTTCAGGGCGGGGAGAAGCATGAAGTAGCAGGAACTTCATTTGTAGCGCAGAGGAACTACGCTCAAGCACTGGGCAAGCAATTTGTTAGGGTTGTCAGCTGTAATACCACAGCAATATGTAGAGTGGTTGGGGGCATACATGAGAAACTAGGTGCCAGGAAAGCTAGGGTAGTTATCGTGAGGAGAGCCGTAGATGTGTGGGAGTCAGGTCACACAGGAATAATGAATACGGTCGTCCCAAGTCTTCACGTTCCATCACATCACGGACCTGACGCCAAGACAGTGATCCCGGGCTTAGACATAGTAACTATGGCAGTAAAAGCAAGCCACAATCTATTCCATCTACACACGGCCATGCTTGAGCTTAGAAATAAAGCGTGTAGAGAGGACGTCATTAAGGTGCTGGAGGAAGAGCCGAGGGTAGTGTTTGTTTCAGGAGAGGACGGTGTAGAAGGTCTTAATTCAATATTCGAGCTGGCACGGGATATAGGTAGACCCAGAGGAGACTTATATGAAATACCGGTGTGGATTGACAGCATATCCGTAGGCGGAGAAGGATATGAGGTTTACCTAATGTGGGCCACACCAAATGAATCTAATGTAATTCCGGAAAACATCGACGCAGTAAGGGCTGTGAAGGAATTGGAGAAAGATGCTAGAAGATCTATTGAAAAAACGGATAGTTCACTAGGAGTATTGAAGAAGCTGTACTAAAAATCATAAGCCCATATTTTTGTTTGGTATTTATTGAATACTTTCTTGGTTATCAAGCGCATTAAAACAACGTCCTTATGATGCGCTCCTATACCGCGCTAATGTCGTACATGTATGTATGAGAGTAATTCTAATATTGTTTTAGCTGCTAGTGCGGATGTCGCGTCATTGACGTCATAGGGAGGGCATACTTCAACGACGTCAAAGCCAACCACTCTCGAATCAACTATTTTGTATAGAATATCAAGTACTTCACTAGGTGTGAGACCGTCGGGTTCAGGTGTTTGAACCCCTGGTGCGTACGCAGGGTCGAAGACGTCGGTGTCTATGGATATGTAAATCCTACTAAAGGATGAGGCTATATCTTCAATAGCTTTGGCAACGCCCCTTACACCTAAGCGTCTAACGTTTAGGGTTGTGTAGTACTTAACCTTCATTTTCCTAGCATCATTAAGTTCATTCTTGCTGAAGGCTCTGACACCTACAATTACTATGGAGCGGGGATCAACGACTTCGCATAACCTCTTCATCACGCATGCGTGACTGAATTTATTCCCCAGGTATGAGTCACGGAGGTCTAAGTGAGCGTCAAATATTATAAGGCAGGTATCCCTACCTAAAGTCTTAACTAAACCGGTAACTATGGGGACCGAAACTATGTGATCTCCTCCAATGAAGGCAGGTCTTCTTCCGTCATTGAATAGCTCCCCCGATACTTCCTCAACAGCCCTAAAGGTCCATGAAATCTCGCCGGGGGACACAATAATATCGCCCTCATCATGTGGCGGGAAATCCTCTACATCAACATCAGCACGTAGTGAGTAAGTTTCAAGGCTTTGGGAAATTAGTCTGATGTGGATAGGGGCGAATCTCGAGCCGCTACGAAAGCTTGAGGTAGTGTCGAAGGGGACACCGACGATACTGTAGGGTGTTTTCAGCGGGTCACCGCTGACGCCTAGGAATAAGTAAGGAGACTTATTTAAGTATAGTTCCCTCAAATCAGTCACCAAATAAAGGTTTTTAGTTTAAAACTATAATTAAGGGTTTGTGTAGGGTTGATGAGGTCATGAGTAGGGAGCACGATAAGTACGATAAGGTAGTTGAGTTAGCTAAGAGGAGAGGGTTCTTCTGGCCGTCATTCGAAATATACGGAGGTGTTGCAGGATTCTATGACTTAGGACCTCTTGGTACGTTGCTTAAGAGCAACATTATTAGGTTGTGGAGAGAGTTCTTTATTACTAGACACATGGACATGGTTGTTGAGATAGAGACACCCGTGATCACGCCTGAAGTAGTTTTTGAGGCGAGCGGGCATCTACATCATTTTACAGACCCTATAGTTGAGTGCACCTCATGCAGGAGAAAGTTCAGGGCCGACCAGCTTATTGAAGAAGCCTTGAATGTTAAGGTTGAAGGAAGAAGTGCTGAAGAATTAACTAGGATGATACGGGAAAATAATGTAAGGTGCCCGTTTTGCGGTAGTGACTTAGGTGAGGTAAGGGTATTCAACCTGCTGTTTCAGACCTTCATCGGTCCATACACTCAAAATAAAGCTTACTTGAGACCTGAGGCTGCTCAAGGAATGTTCACTTCTTTCAAGAGAGTTCACAAGGTAATGAGGGAAAAACTGCCTCTAGGCATTGCTCAAATCGGTAGGGTAGCAAGGAATGAGATCTCACCAAGACAGGGTATGGTGAGGTTAAGGGAGTTTACTATAATGGAGGTTGAATTCTTCTTCGATCCTGAAGAGCCGGGTGAACCACCACTTAGTAGGTTTGGTGGGAATCTAAGGATCCTAACAGCTGATGCCAAGGTCAGGGGTGAAGAAGGTCCGGAAACCTACGGTGTTGAAGAAGCAGTTCAGGAAGGTATAATCAAGAATAAGTGGCTGGCTTACTGGATGGCAGTAGCTAGGGACTTCATAAAAGCCCTCGGTGTCCCAGAGAATCACATGTATTTTGAGGAGAAGTTACCTCATGAAAGAGCACACTACGCTACGCAGACTTTCGATCAATTGGTTAGAATTAGTAGGTGGGGTTGGATTGAAGTGTCAGGGCATGCGTACAGAGGGGACTACGACCTGCAGGGTCACATGAGGTACTCAGGTCAGGACTTAACGGTTTTCAAGAAGTTTGAGAAGCCTGTTACTAGGAAAGTAGAGAAGGTATTCGTAAATAAGGTAGTTATTGGGAAGTTATTTAAGGAGAAAAGTGCCGAGGTACTTAAGCTACTAGAGAGTGTAGACACTGATTTAATAAAGGAGGCCCTGAGCAAGGGGGAGAGCTACATAGAAATAAAAGGGTTTAAGGTACCGGCGAGCGCTGTTGAGGTAAGGGTCATTGAGGAGAAAGTCGTTGGAAGGAAGTTCATACCCCATGTAGTCGAGCCGTCATTCGGTGCTGAAAGATTAGTGCTCATGGTTTTAGATCACGCATACACAGAGGAGGAAGAGAGGGTGGTACTTAAGGTACCGCATCACATCGCACCCATCAAATTGGCGGTCTTTCCGCTGGTAGCTAAGGAGCCCTTAGTGAGTATAGCGAAAGAATTATTCAGTAAAGCACTAGCTGAGGGGATTCCAGCAATATATGACGACTCAGGGAGTATAGGGCGGAGGTACGCTAGAGCTGATGAAGTGGGTGTTCCCTATGCTGTAACGGTTGACTACCAGACCCCTGAGGATAAGACAGTAACCATTCGTGAGAGGGATACGCGCGCCCAGGTCAGGGTAGGTCTTAGCGAGGTCGTCAGTAGGATTAAGGAGTTAGTACATGCTTAATTATGAGGCAGGGCCTTGAGTTTAAGGTGGGTCGGTACATCATAAAATAAAAACCCCATTAAGAGTACATTACAAGGTGTATGTATTGAGTGAAAAGACTGCCGAGGAGGACAAGAAACGCGACATTAAGGCTCTAGTAGCTATAATACCGCCAGCCACGCAGCTAAGGAGAAGAGAAAGCTCTAAAGTAAAAGAAAAGAGAATTAGGGTAAGGCTGAAGCCTGATGTTAAGGAAGGAGAGCTCCACATATCTCCATCACTGGCTCAGGAGCTGGACCTCAAAGATTCTGCAGAACTCTCAGTTCCCGGTAAGAAGAAAATGCGGTTTAAAGCAATCTTAAACGAGGGTGTTCCATCGGGTGAGGTGTGGGTTAATGAAGAGGTAATGAAGGAGCGTGGAGTCGCCGACAATACACTAGCAACTGTTCGGGGAGCTTAAGTTATGGATGATGTAGTCCTCTATAAAAACATTGAGTCCCTGACCCTTAAGAGAGATAAATTACTTAGGAAGCTAAGGAAACAAGTGAGGGACTACGGTAGGGGCAGAATACGGTTCGAGAACCTCAGTCCAACACTGACTGAACTAAGAAAAACGAGGAAAGCTTACTTAAGGGTCATCGAGCCACCGGTAAAGGTGCAGCAGAAGCTCAAGGACTCCGTAATAACGCTCATGGAGTTCACGTATTTGGTGTCAGTTAATGATGAGGAAGAACTTCTTAAAAGAATCATCGTGTTAATGCGTAAGAACGGTGTTGAGCAATATCTAATTGAGCATGTCAAGAACGACCTTAGGGAGGTTGAGGAACTGAGTAAGCTTGTGTCCGAAGCTATCACAAAGCTTCAGAGTTAATGTCCAGGATGGCGGAACATAAAAATATAAAATACGGTACTCTATTTCCTTAACGGGCATGTTGATGGCAGATGAGATCATAAGGTACAGTGAGTCTGGCGAGCAGGAGAGTATTGCTGAAACAAACATAGTTGAGCAGCTGAACATAATGCTGAGGGATCTTGAAGAGTGTTTTAGAGAGCTTTTATTCATGGTTAAGGATTTGGATGAAGGAAGAGCAGTAGCTGTGGATAAGAGGTACGGGAGGGTGAGGAGCATTAAGGATAACATAGAAAATACTTCTGTTAACCTGATGGATTACGTGATTAAGGTCTCACCTATTCTAACGTTTAAGGATATATATCTCTACCTAATTCAGGACATCGTTAGAGCAGCTGAACACGCTGAAGCCGCTGCTTACAGGAACCTGCTATTAAATACAAAGGAATTTGAGCGGCTCCCGGACAAGCTATATGCTGAATTAGATGAAACCGTCAGGAAGATAATTGATATGGTGTCTAAAGTCAGGACTATGTTAGAGAAGATCAGGGCTGACCAGAAGTACATACGCGAACTCTACATAGAGCTACTTAAGGTCGAAAATGCTGTTGATGAGTACTACCGTGAGAGCGGGCTTGAAATAATTAAGCACTACAGCAAGGATGTTGGTGCACTGATCCTTCTTAAGGAACTCTTCGACAAGCTTGAGGACTCAGCAGATATAATGAAGAGGGTGGGGACTTATATCAGGTTCATCTCAATTCATAGATAGCTTAAAGTCATGTGGCAGGGGGAAGGCCTACCTTTTAGGTTCTAAAGCAATTATATTCGATGTAGACTTCGCTAAGTGTGTTTTTTCTAGGGGTTACTTCGGTAAGCCAGTTGGTGTGAGGAAGCCTAAGACTACTGAAATAGATGAGCCTATTGAGTTATCACTGCTTGAGGTGCTGTACTTAGCTGAAGCAGGTATTTTAGAGGTTTACAGGAGTAATAGGAAGCTAGAGATCAATGAATTAGTAGATTTTGCTAGGTCTGTTATGCCTGCGTTCGACAACTTATACCCGATATATAAGGAGTTGAGGAGCCGTGGCTTTATAGTTAGGTCAGCCCTTAAGTATGGCGCTGACTTCGCTATATACAGAATGAGGCCGGGCCTCGAGCACGCCCCATTTATTGTTAAGGTAATAAACTTCGATGATGTTGTTGATCCGGGTGACCTTGTTGGGTGGGGCAGGGTAGCGCACAGTGTAAGGAAGTACCTGTTACTGGCTGTGACATACCCTAATAATGAATGGAAATACATAATGTTTAAATGGCTTCGACCATAAACACATCTTGGGGTATATTCAGAGAGCAACCATGGTGATGTGGTTTGAAACCGCATGGCAGGCATTCTGACAGAAGTAGAAGACGTCCATCTAGGTCTGCGACACCTATGCCGTTAGGGAAGCAGTGTAATCCGCTGTGTCCGTTCTTTAAGTGCTCAAAGAATGCTTTAGTGATCGTTAATAAGGTTGTCAAGGGGCATGTGCAGAAGGTAGCTATGTGTAGGTGGATAGGCGATCAGTGTCTGGGCGTAAGGTGTCAGTTTGCATTTTGTGAGAGGAGGGCACTCCTGCCTGACGGTACTTGCGCGTTTGCTATTAGGTTTAGGGAGAGTGGGGATGAATTTCTAAAGGAGGTTGAAAAGGAGTCGCTGGATAATGGGGTCAGGGATTTACTCAGTCGAAGAGTAGGTCGCAGAGGGTCTCTCGCTGACTAGTGCGGTCACTACCCCACCTAGTGTAAAGGTCGTTCTCAATACCTAAGATGTCGAGTACTTTACCAACAATGAAGTTAATTATGTCATCAACTGAGGTAATATTACCGTAAAATGCAGGTGATGCAGGCATTACCACAGCACCTGCTATAGATGCTTTAAGCATGTTCGTAATATCGATGGTACTGAGCGGGGTCTCCCTTACAAGTAAAACGACTTTTTTCCTTAACCTGAGTGCATTACATGCAGTTCTGCTCACTAGGTTGTCTTGACGTGATGAGGAAATATCAGAGAGTGTTTTGAGGGAACATGGAGCAATAACAACTGCGTCTAGAATAAATGACGAGGAAGCTAAAGGAGATGTGAGGTCATCGTCCATGTACGTAGCCACGGCTTTAGACCTGATGTACTTAAGTAGTTTTTCCTTCTTAAAACACTCACTTTCTGATACAGTCACAGCGTGCTTAGTTATGACAGCGTGGATCTCATGACCCTTTCTCCACAGCTCGTGAATGAGCTTTAGTCCGTAAATTACTCCGCTAGCACCTGTTAGGCATACAGCAATCCTCATACATCTTCCCTGGTAATCTAGGTACGCAATTATATTTTATTATTACTTATAAGGTAAGTAGTCAAGTATACTGTGCAGGTGATGACGCTCGAAAGGACTGACTGGTGAGGTCCCCGCGCAGGGCTGAAAAGTACGGAACTACTTCTGGATTAAACTAAGTTAAAAAGTAGGATAGCTTACTTGAGTTCTACTTCTTCCCCTGGCTTCAGTGCAATTACATTTACTTCTGGTGCGTACTCGCTAACAAATTTTTTGAAGTCCTCAGGATTGCCCTTGATTACGGGGAAAGTATGGTAGTGCATGGGTACTACGTACTTTGGTTTCAGTAGTTCTGCAGCTTTGGCTGCTTCCCTCGGACCCATCGTGAAGTGCCCGCCGATGGGGAGTAGAGCAATAAGAGGTCTGTATAATTCACCGATTAACTTCATATCGTACATTAACCCCGTATCTCCCGCATGGTATATGTACTCACCATCCCTACCGAAGACTGCGCCAGTAGGGCTTCCTCTACTACTAGAGTGGAGTGCGGGTGTGAGTATTACTGAATAACCTTCACCTAGGTCTATGGGACCACCTATGTTTGCTCCAATAACTCGGCCCTCCTCACCTATTTGTTCAGCTACGTAGCTAGCTATTTCAAAGACGGAAATTAACTTAACTTTCGTATTCCTCCGCATTAACTCAATAGTTTCTCCTAGGTGGTCTGAGTGGTCGTGGGTGACGATGATGTAGTCTGGCTTAGGAGCGACTTCATCTATGTTTACTGGTGATTTTGGGTTACTGATCCACGGGTCAATGAGGAATCTCCTAACCCCCACAGTTATCAAGAATGCAGCATGTCCTAGCCAAAGCACCTTAACCATCTCATGTCCCCAATCAAATAGTTAGTGCTGAATTAAATTAAGGTATTGGTGAACTAGCATAGTAAATACATAAAATCCGTGATTATTGATCAGCGTAGGGTGTAGAAGACGTCAGAAGGTCTGGAGTACTACATCAGAGCTGGTGAGGTAAGTTACAAAGTCAAGGATTACGTTAAGAGAGTAGTGAAGCCAGGTGTTAAATTAGAGGAAGTTGCTGAGAAGGTGGAGTCATATATTAGGGAGTTAGGGGGTCAACCAGCGTTTCCTCTTAACATATCAATCAATGAGGTGGCTGCACATAGGACACCAATAATAGGTGATGATGAGGTAATTCCGGAGGAGTCGGTGGTTAAAGTCGACATAGGTGTCCACTTTAATGGTTACATAGCTGACACAGCGGTCACACTGGTCTTTAATGATAAGTATAATAAGCTGACTGAAGCAGCCGCTGACGCGTTGGAGAAGGCGCTCCTAGCCGTTGGCCCAGGAGTGAGGTTCTCTGAGGTGGGGGCGGTAATAGAGACCACTATCAAGAAGCATGGCTACAAGGCTATAAAGAATTTGAGTGGCCACAGCTTAGACCAGTACACTATTCATGCTGGTGATGTAATTCCTAACTTCAAGGACCCCTTAAGCTACGGGAAGTTCAAAGTCGGTC